>NZ_JAUBRN010000006.1:0-160736 GCF_036701875.1 Microcoleus sp. MON1_C5
CTACCGTTTTTTCAGAGGGGTCTAAGGGCTATGTCCTTTATTTTATCAATGTTTTGACGGGGT
The DNA here is from genome assembly GCF_036701875.1 of Microcoleus sp. MON1_C5. Classification (NCBI taxonomy): domain Bacteria; kingdom Bacillati; phylum Cyanobacteriota; class Cyanophyceae; order Oscillatoriales; family Microcoleaceae; genus Microcoleus; species Microcoleus sp. MON1_C5. The sequence continues at coordinate 64 of NZ_JAUBRN010000006.1, forward strand.
TGTCACCCCGTCAACTCTCAAACCCTTGAGTATTATTAGTAAACTTTTTGGGTTTAGTCGCACGACCTTCTCTCAGTAATGAGACATGAAAGTCTCTTTTACTGATGTCTATGCCTAAGACTGTTGATGTCATTGTTTGCTCCCGATGTACTCCAATTTATGAAAGAACCTACAGGCAATTGAATACTAACCTTGTCAATGCAGGCTTTCCCGATCAGAAGATCGAGAGCCTAAGATACTGTCCAGTTTAGTGTGCGCCTGTCATCAGTAATGGGAGCTTATCTACGCAACAGACTTATGCAGTCTAAGGGGCGGGCCAACTTCACCGATTTCTGATGTCCTTGAACAACACTTTCTACTGTTACAGAACTATTTGCACGAAACTTTCCTTGTTTCTTTAGATTTACTTTGGAGATTAGTTACGCTCCCCTGATGATTGGTACGATCGACTGATTTTCGGTACGATCAACTGACTGACAGATTGAGCGACTGATTTTCGGTACAATTGCCTGATTTTCGGTACGATTGCCTGATTGACAGCTCGATCGCCTGACTGACAGCTCGATCGCCTCACTGACAGCTCGATCGCCTGACTGACAGCTCGATCGCCTGACTGACAGCTCGATCGCCTGACTGACAGCTCGATCGCCTGACTGACAGCTCGATCGCCTGACGTTGCGATCAATTAACTGACTCTTTTAAGATACAAGGGGCGGGTTTTTTCAGAGAGTTCATTAATCATAAACATTATGAATACACGCGCCCCCGCAAGGCGATCGATCAGAGTTGATTGTTTGGGCCCAAGCAGGTTTTGCCAGAAATATCGATCGCCCCAGTCCGTGATATCATGTCCGGTGATTTGATTTGCGATTGTTCGCTGTTTTGGGCGATCGGCAAAACGGTCGATTGCTTTCACCGCGATCTAAAGTATGAAAAAAGATATAGCTAAAAATTTTGCTTTTCGGTTAATAACTTATCTAATCTTTCCAATATTTCTATCTGCTACCAGTGCAGAAATTGTCTTACGAGTTGCGGGATACAAACCCTGGCAAATAGAAAATGTTGATGTTGCGGTCGAACCAAAAGGTAACTTTTTTACCAAAGACTCGGAACTTGGCTACAAGCATTTGCCGGGTAAATTCAAGGTGACACTTAACGGCAATTACTCCTTTAATACAACTCATCTCAATAATAGTTTAAGAATAACACATGCCCTCAATACTTACAATTTATCGTCAAAAAAGCCTGAGATTTGGATATTTGGCTGTTCTTTTACCTACGGTTGGTCATTGAATGACAGCGAAACTTATGCTTGGTTGCTGCAAGAGAAATTACCCAAATATGAAATAGTTAATTTTGGCGTTAATGGCTACGGCACGCTGCACTCGTTGATTCAATTCAAAGAAGCACTCAAACAAGGAAATAAACCCAAAGTTGCGGTGATTGCTTATGCGGGATTTCATGACCGCCGCAATACTTTGTTAAGGGCGAGAAGAAAGCAAATGGCTGCTTGGAATAAACTGGGTATTTTATTCCAGCCCGATGCTAGGCTGAATGGAGAAAATAATTTTACCTACAAGATGGCAAAACTTGAATATCACGAGTTCCCGCTGATGCGGGTTTCTGCATTAAGCCATTTTTTGGAGGTTAATTACAATCAATTTGAAGAGGGATTGTACAAAAGTCACGAGGTTTCTAAGGCAATTATTGAAGAGTTTAACCGTGTGGCTGAGGCTAATGGTGTTAAGTTAGTTGTGGCGGGAATTAATACAGGTTCTGCTAAGATGTTGGACGAGTTAAGTCAGGAGGGAATTGCTACGGCGGATATTTCGGTTGATTTGAAAATACCTACCAATAATAATTTACCTCATGACATTCACCCAAGTGCGATCGCGAATCGGCAATATGCAGAAAAGTTGGCAAGTTTTTTGCAAGGTAATGTTTTAAGGTAAGTTAACGAACCGCGAAGGCGCAAAGGGCGCGAAGGAAGAGAGAAAGAAGAAGTTTATAAGTTATTTAGGGTTGCGAGAGTGATGGGATTATTGGATTTTGTTTCTTTTAAATTGCCTCGCAAGAGTTTGATTGATGGCTTTTTTCTTTTTTTAGTTGTTCTTGTAACCGTGGCCGTTACATCAATCTATGTATCCAGCGAACATACTTTTTATTGGTGGGATTACGCGGGCTACAACACTGCTACAGTCAACACGGCAAATTTATTTCGAGACTCGCCAGATAAAGCATGGCGCGGAGTTATAGAATCGCTATCTAAGGAAAAAAACCTGTTAATTTCTCTGCCGTTAGTGCCGTTTATTCTCTTATTTGGCGAGTCTCGCCTGAGTTACATTCTCAGCGTATCCCTGATTTATGTGCTGCCGTTTCGCCTGTTGCTGGGGGCAATTTCTGCAAAGCTAATTCCAGTTTATCCCCGCCGCGTGTTTTGGTCAACTGTGCTGCTGAGTTTATTAATTCCGATGAGTTGGATACCGACTCTGCGGGGATATCTGGATACTGGCGGCTGTGTGTTTGTAGCCTTGGCAATTTTGGTTTATTTGCAGGATATTAAGCTGAAATCTTGGTGGAAAATCCCGTTGATTGGGTTTTTTCTGGCGGCGGCGATTCTGTTGCGGCGCCATTTTGCTTATAGTGCGATCGCATTTTTTGGTGCAGCGACTTTACAGGCTTTCATCGAGTTTATTGTACTAATATACCGTAGGAAATCGGCGTTGTCGTCTCCAAAAGACAAGGGCGCGGCAGTGCCGTTTCCCTACAGAGGCTTGTTTGAATCCGCTGTAAAATTGGGCTTGATAGCTGCAACTAGCTTGACTATTTTAATGTTGGTAGCGGGAGATTTTACTCGCAGTGCTCTGACGGTTGACTACCGCAATTTGTATGTCGCTTGGAGTTTGCCTGTAAATGATATTTTAACTCGTTATGCGGATTTTTACGGTTTGGGAACTTGGCTGCTGGTACTGATTGGTTTTTCGGCGGGAATTCTCACTCGAAGGCTGGTTCCGGCGGCGGCTATTTTTGTTTCGTTGTTTGGGGTTTTGTCGCTGATTGAATGGCTGTTAGTTTTGCGTTACGGCTACTTGCACTATACAATTCATCTTACACCGATCGCACTTTTAGGACTATCCACATTTTTCTGGACAACTTGGCTGACACTCAAGGGAAAAGTCCGGTATTTGATGGTGGGCGCGGCGGGTTTGTACCTGGTTGTGAATGCCGCAGTCGGGTTAATTCCTCTCAAAATTGATTTGTCAAGACTGTTTGTGGGTAATTTTCCGCCGTTAGTGCGATCGGACTACGACGAAGTTGTAAAATTAGTAGAGTTTCTGCGAAAATTAGCACCGAATGAAGAACCGATTTATATTGCAGGTGCTTCTAACAGTTTTAATGCTAATATCCTGCGACAAGCCAACCGCAAATTAGACCCGCCCGAGGGTTGGTGGAAATTAAATACAATCGGGAGGCCGCAAATTGACTCGCGCGATACTTACCCGCTACCGGAGTTGTTGCAGTCACAATATGCGGTGGTTGCTACACCTTTTCAGCAGGTGTTACCGAGTGACGAACAAGTTTTGCGATCGCACGAACAAGATGTTGTTAAAGTTGTGTACGATGCCTTTACTCAAAACTGGGAAATTGCCCGCGATTTCCAATTGCTACCGGAACAGTTTAAGCTAGAAAACGGCGTGACTGTCAGCGTTTACCGGAGGGTGCGGCCGACTGATACAGCAACGGCAGTTAGGACTCTGGAGGCGATGCAGCGGCAAATAGTCGATCGACCGGGCACGCAGTTAGATTGGATTAGTTTGCATCAATCAATCTACACAAGTGCCAATTATTCAGTCACTCCACAATCGGATAACCTATATAATATTGTAACTCATCCAATTAAAAACACTAAGAAACTCGATACATCTTTCCTATATTTAGGTTCCATCTCAGACAAAGCGAAAGTTATCGGCCAACTCAATTTACCTAACAAACAATGTCCGGAAATTGCCCTGCGCTTGACTTTGTGGGACAAGCAAGGTAAATTAATAGACTCAGCAGAGATGGCTTATAGTCAAAAAAGTGCGATCGACTTAAATCTATTAGTTGAGGGCAAAAATCCCATTTATCTGCTGCTTGAGGTATTGAGTAGCAGCAAACAGGATTTAACAAACCAATGCCGACTGGAGATTAACAATTTGGCTGTCAGTAGGTAAGTTGAACCGTCAATGCAAAAACATCAAAAATCCCACTGGTATTTTAATCTATCTCTGTATACTTTTGTCATCATCGGTTCCCTGATGGCTACAGGCTATCTTTTCCCGATAGGAGGCAACTTCCCAGAAGTGCCGCCCATTCAATTTATGTTAAATCCTGAACTGTACAAAAATGACTATTACGTTCAGGAAATGGTTAAGTTTAATCCGAGATATTACTATTATTATATTATCTATTTGCTCGCCAACTTAGGAACAAGCATTCCCCTAGCGCACTTTATTTATCAATTCCTAGCCTTCGGTTCATTTATCCTAGGTTGCTACGCAATTCTCAATATCTATACTAATTCCAAACTGCCTGCAGCAGCGATGGCTTTTTTATGTATAGCCGCTTCATTTACAGATGTTGGTAACACCCTGATATTTTCCACCAAATCAGTACCCAGTACCTTTGCAATGGGTTTCGCAATCTGGGGAATTTACTTTAGTTTGCGCCAGAAATGGCTGACCGGATATTTCTTTTTTGGACTGGCTTGTCTGTTGCAATTTTTAGTGGGTTTGTTGCCGGGATTGATGATGGTTCCCGTTTTATTTATTGAATCTGTAAAACAGCGGAAGTTTAAAACACTGATTTTGGCGATCGCACTTTTAGCAGCAATGGCAAGTATCGTTTACGTACCGATGTTATTAACAGGTACTACCAGCACTCACACTATCGACAACGCCGAGTTTGTCTACATTCACGCGAAAGTTCGCAACCCCCACCACATCCTCCCGTCAAATTGGGATGTCGGAAATTGGTTCAACTTTATATGTTTCATAATTGGTGGCTTGCTGTGCATCAAAAATTCCGATTTATTGCCAAAAGAAGACAAGGTTAATTTTTATATAATTGTTGGCACATCCATTTTTGGGCTGTTTCTCAATTACATATTTGTCGAAGTTTACCCTTTGGCTTTTATCGCCAAACTACAGTTAGCTAGAACCGTACCTTTTGCTCAATTAATTATATTTATTGCTGTGGCTTTGACGGTAGATAGACTTTACAGAGACAAACAAATAGCTGTTAGCTTGTTGCTGTTAGCTGTACTAACTTTGCCTTTTAGGGGTATAATTTTCCTAGTATTATCAGTGTGGCAAACAAAAAATTACGTATTTCCCAAACGATATAATATATTGTTGTGGATTTTAGCAGCAGGAACGGTAATTTTCAGCTTCATATATCCGCTGGCTGACTCATGGGAAATAATAGGCGATCGAATAATTAGCATCCCAGTCTTTTTCTCAATCCTCGCCTTCCCATTCATTTTAGAAGAAACATCCCTAGCTACATCTATCAAACAGGCTATAACTCACATATTAGCCTTAATAACTACCGCCACCTTAGTTTTTGGAATAGCAGGAATTCTGCCCAAACCTATATTAAATGTATTTCAAACAAGAGTTAATATCAATGCCGTTCCCAGGGACGACTTAAGCAGATTAGCTGTGCGTTTTTCGCAAATTAGCAGCCGCGATGTACTCGTATTAGTTCCACCCTCAGTTACCAGCTTCCAGTTTTTCTCCGACAGAGCGATTGTCGTTAACTTCAAGAACTTTCCCTTTACCGAAAAAGGCATCAAAGAATGGCAAAATCGCATGGAAGCTGTTTTAGGGGTTCCCTTAAACCCGCAAATGATTTGGGGAGGAAATGACTTTTTTATCCGACGCAGCAGTGCGGATTTAGTCAAAGTAGCCAGAAACTATCATGCCGATTATATCCTGACTCGCAGCGATTGGCACCCAAATATTGACGGAGAAATAGTAGAGCAAGAAGGCAAATGGAGACTGTTTAAAATTAGATAATACTATTCTTGAAAACATAAGAGATTTATTCAGTCTGGCGTTGCGCCGACTTTGTTTGTATAGAAGCGGTTTCAACCGCCGAATCAGATCTGCGGTTAAATATTAAAACCCGAATCATCAATAATTTCGCTAATTTGCTTGTCCACATAATCAGCATCCACATTCCGCGCCATCAACTCAGCTAAAATCCCCAAAGAAATTAACTGCACCGACAGAATTGTACACAAAATCCCAAAAAATAACAAAGGTCGATTCCCGATCGGCCCAAAATTCATCCCCGCCAAATTCAGAAACCAAATAACTATCAAATAACTCAGCGAAACAGTTCCAACCAAGCCAAAACACAATCCTAAACCTCCAAACAAATGACCCGGTTTGTGCAAATACTGCGTCGTGGCTAACACCGTCAACAAATCAATAAATCCCCGCGCATAACGTTCCCAGCCGTAATTTGATTTTCCGTGCTTTCGCGGATGATGTTCCACCACTACTTCCCCAATTTTAAACCCTAAATTGTTTGCTAAAGCTGGAATGTAGCGGTGCAATTCCCCGTACAATTTAATCGACTGCAAAACTTCCCTACGGTAAGCTTTAAAACCGCAATTCATATCGTGCATTTGCACCCCAGTCAGCAAACACGCAACGGCATTAAACAGCTTGGAAGGTAAAGTTTTAGAAAGGGGGTCGTTTCGCTGTTTTCGCCAACCGGAAACTAAATCAAATCCCGATTCTAAATGATGTAAAAATTTGGGAATTTCAGCGGGGTCATCCTGAAGGTCAGCATCGAGAGTAAAGATAATTATCCCTGCTGCATTGCGAAATCCTGCTGAAAGTGCGGCGGATTTGCCAAAGTTGCGGCGGAGTTTAATCGCTTTAATGAGTTTGGGATGTTGGCTGGCTAAATCTGCGATTTCTTGCCACGAATAATCGCGGCTACCGTCATCTATGAAAATGACTTCGTAATTGTCAATTCCGGTTTGGGACATGACAATTTGGATTTTTTCAAACAGTAATTTGAGGGTAGCTTCTTCGTTGTGAACTGGGATTACGAAGCTGAGATGTTTTGGCATAGGGCTATTCTATTTCATTTGTGTTGTAAATGAGGTTTTTTATTAACCGCAGAGGGCGCAGAGGACGCAGAGGAGGAGAAAAAGAGGTTTTTTAGTTTTTATTGATAACTTGGGAGTTTCGCAAGGCTACCCACCCTTTGCGGTTTTTAAAGGAGGCATAGGCTGTTAATAATTTATCTGTTGGCGATGTTTGAATGTATCCTCTCCAAGCTGCGAATTCGTAGGAAGGGCCAAACAAGTTAACTAAATCTGGGCGCGGAAATCCTGACATGGCAAAACCTCGAACGACATTTTCTTGGTTGAGAATGGCAATACATTTTACATTGTTTTCGGGGTCTCCTACCCAGCCAATTACTCTCGCTGCTGTTGGTGCAAGTGTGGTGGCTGTATCAAAATATCCTGGTACTCCGTCTTTGGGCGCTGACAGTAAATTTGGGTCGATTTTTGTGTCTAATGCTGCACAAAAATTGTGTTTTTTGATGTCTCGGTTAAATGGCACTAAGTTGTTAGTTTTTAAGGCGTCGATTAATCCGATAAAAGCGGCAGGTTTGTTGCCTACGCGGTCTTTAATTAGCGTTACGTCGGTGATGCCTAATTGCAGTGATAATGCTACTAACGGTTGATAGGTGGCTCTGCGGGCGATCGCCATTGCAGTTTCGCCTCCCACCCCGTACATTAAAATAATCGCGACTGTGGCGACTGCAAACAGCGGTGTCAGCCAACGCCCTTGAATTCTTGGTGTTGGCTGCAACTCGCGCACCCACAATACTGTCAGCACAATTGTGCTCATCCAAAACAAAGCTGGGAGTGTGGCGTAGCGGGAAGCGGTGGCTTGTTCGACGCCAAATCCCGATCGACTAACCGCGGCCATTAACGCCGTTTGCAGCGTGTAAAGTTGGATTGATAGCCAAGGCAGCCAATCCGGGCGATTCCCTACGGGATAGCTACGCTTCACGACCTTTTTTACAAATAGCCAATAACCCACAAAACCAGTCACTGCAATCAAACCAATTATACCAATAATTGAAGCAACAATAATATTTTCACTAAAAATTCCGCCGAGATAAGTGGGAATATATTCGAGAGTTTTGAGCGGGTTGATTTTAGTTAAAGAAGGGTGATGAGATGGAGTTTTATAAGTTAAAAAATAAATGCCAATCACGGCAATCGAAGCAATGAAATACAAATAAGTTATTCGCCGAGGAAACCGCAGCACAACAGCAGCAGCACACAATATCGGCCACAAAGCTAAAGGAGTGCTGTAACTAATACAGCCTAAAACGCCAAAAACAATGCTGCCAATTACCCACTTATTTTGTTTCCATCCTTCGTTAGCAGGCTCTGCCTGGGAATGAATATCCAGAGGCTCCGCCTCCCTCTTTCTTAGCAAAAGCGTCACATAGGATTGCAAACAAAATATCGAACAAATCACAAATAAATTAGCAATTATCCAGTGAACGCCGCTGAATCCTCGCATCCAATTGTGAGCCGCCGCCGGAGTAAAATTAAAAATAGAAATGCCAAGGAGTAGCGAGATAAATTGCAGTGGAAAACGCCTCAAATTTAACGGCAGCAGAGCAATTAATACGTGGCACTGAATCCAAGCCAAGAACCAGGCAACTAAACATAAACCAATATTTGAACCTTGGGTGACAACTATATTCAAGCCATAAATAATTGCCGGAATCAAGACAAAATGCTCGTTCGCCCGAAAGAGCCAATTAAAAGGATTTGTAGAGAAACCGTCTACTGAGTAAAAATTCCAGGTCATCCACCAATAATCAAAATTAGACAAGTCTCCAGCTTGCGATATCAAGTACAAAATATATGAGGCTGGTATTAGAATGCCGAGAACTGATGCGGCAATTAAAACATCTTGTTGCTTGATTTTCATGGATTAAGACATGGGGAGATTTTTAATTAGTAGGAGCGGGTTTAGCCTAGAAACTTTGCATCTAACAGATGATTTCTGAGCAAAACCCGCCCTCGCGTTTTGAGTTTTCCTCAATTTTTTATTTCACTTCTCTTGCCAGCATTTGTCTGAGCCCTTGCCGCCAGTGGGGAGGATACGTGCCTAGAAGTGCTGATATTTTTACCGTAGAAAGGACAGAAAAAGCGGGACGTTTTGCGGGTGTCGGATATTCAGAGGTTGTGATGGGAATTACGCGCTGATTTTTTAGGGAAAAGCCGAGTTGTGCTGCTTCCTCAAAAATGGCGATCGCAAAATCGTACCAACTACAAACTCCGCTGTTAGTGTACTGGTAAGTCCCAAAACTTTCTGATCCAACCCGAGGAATAAGTTGCGAAACTGCCTCCGCTAAATCGCCCGTCCAAGTAGGGCTTCCGATCTGATCTGCTACTACTCTAATTTCTTCCCTTTCCTTTCCCAACCTCAGCATGGTTTTGACAAAATTACCTTTGCCCCCATTGCCGTAAACCCACGCGGTTCTAATAATAATATGTCGGTTTCCCGCTTTCCGAATTGCTTCCTCGCCTGCTAATTTAGATTTGCCGTAAGTTCCCAGCGGGTTCGTAGAATCTGTTTCCAGATAAGCAGAACCGTGGCTGCCGTCAAATACATAATCAGTCGAGAAGTGAATCAAACTTGCTCCCAGTTTTTCGCATTCTTCTGCGAGAATTCCGGGTGCAATGCCGTTGACTGCGTTTGCTAATTCCGGTTCGCTTTCTGCTTTGTCTACCGCAGTGTAAGCACCCGCATTGACGACTAAATTCGGTTGAATTTCAGCCATTGCTTGACGGATGCTTTCGGGTCGGGATAAGTCGAGGCGAGTGCGATCGACCGCAATTACCTCTCCCGAAGATAATAAAATCGGCTGCAATTCTTGAGCTAGCTGTCCGCTGCCACCTGCGAGTAAAATTTTCATTGTTAAAAAACTTCAGCTTTTTTGAAGGTTTGTCCCGCTTGGTCTTTAGCTGATAAGATTGGTTGGGCACCATCTAGCGGCCAGTCGATCGCCAAATCGGGGTCATTCCACAGGATACACCGCTCGTGTGCCGGTGCATAATAATCTGTAGTTTTATACAAAACTTCAGCCGTCTCCGAAACCACTAAAAAACCGTGTGCAAATCCGGCCGGTACCCAAAATTGCCGTTTATTTTCTGCACTCACCAAACACCCCACCCACTTTCCGAAAGTCGGCGAACTTTGTCTAATATCCACCGCTACATCAAATATTTCGCCAGCAACTACCCGCAGCAATTTGCCTTGAGGCTGCTGCAGTTGGTAGTGCAAACCGCGCAACACATTTTTAGAGGATTTGGAATGATTGTCTTGAACAAATTCTGCCGTCACGCCTGTTTTTTCGACAAAAGCTTTGTGATTGAAACTCTCAAAAAAGAAACCGCGATCGTCTCCGAAAATTTTTGGCTCAACGATCAGAACTTCCGGTATTTCAGTAGATATAACATTCATAGTTGGCTGTATCGCGTGATAAACTCCTACTCAGTCTAGGCTATTTTACTATGAAAACTGACACATATCTCAAAAAATTGTATGCCAACCGCTTTGATTCCCGACAAATGCAAGCGAAGGTGGCACTCTGGAAAGTTTTAATTGACGATTTTTTACAAAATTATGTTCCTCCCAACTCAGCAATTCTAGATATTGGCGGCGGTTACTGCGAGTTTATAAATCAAATTAGAGCTGACAAAAAATGTTTGATTGACCTCAATCCAGATTCAAAGTTCTTTGCAAATCCTGATGTGAAGGTGCTTAATATTGATGTCTTGAATCTTGGCGATAAACCTGCTTTTAGCGAAGAATTTGACAGAATATTTATCTCTAACTTTTTTGAACATCTCCGCAATAAAGAAGAACTAATCCAAATTATCTCATTTTGCTTTGAGGCGCTTAAACCAGGGGGTTCTCTCTTAGTTGTCCAACCAAATTTTAAATATTCTTTCAAAGAGTATTACGATTTTATCGATCATCAATTACCAATTACCCACTTATCGCTGCAAGAACTGTTACAAACCGTCGGTTTTGAAATCGACCTAATTATACCCAGATTTTTGCCATTTTCTACCAAAGGCAGACCGACATCGCCCTGGCTTTTAAAAGTTTACTTAAAATTGCCTTTTTTGTGGCTGTTTTTGGGAGGCCAAATGTTTGTTAAAGCATCAAAAAAAAACAATAGAGGCAGATCCTCATGACAGGCATTCCCAGTCATATCCAGGCAGAGAGATACATCTGCGTTTATCCGCGTTGATCCCCCTGCATCTGCGGTTAAAAAATCCCTACAAAATGGAACTTAAAACCACCTCATTAGCAGCAATCCAATTATAAATATCCTGCAAAGCTGCTTCCGGCCCAATAACAGGCCGCCATCCTGTTTTCTCCATCACCCTAGAAGAATCAGTAATAAAAATCGGAATATCCCCTGCGCGTTCCTCCAAAACAGGATGAATGGGAATCGATTTACCCGTAATTTTTTGGCACAAATCAGTTGTCTCAACCAAAGAAAGACTGTTGCTCAAACCGCCGCCAACATTAAAAACTTCGCCATCAAATTCAGGAAAATGTTCTAACTGATAATTAACTAACCTCAACAAATCTTCAACGTGCAGTAAATCCCTAACCTGCTTCCCACTGCCGCGAAAACCGATATAATTCAGCGACTTTTGAAAATAGTGAGCCGCCACCCACAAACCGCAAACTCCCTGATCGACTTTACCCATTTGCCAAGCACCAGTAATTAACCCGCAGCGGTTAATAATTGCCGGCACATTGTATGCTTCCCTGTACTCCTCAATCAGCAATTCCGAAGCTAATTTAGTTGCTCCGTAAAGCGAACGGTGTCCTTTTAATGGGAAGTCTTCTGATATGCCCAACTCGGATATACCGGGTAAAGTTTGCTCAGGGGCGATCGCAAATCTATTCGGCAACTCTAACAGTTTAACAGACTTGACACTGGCGATCGGATAAACCCGACTCGTAGACAAAAACAGCAAACTCGCACCCGTTTGTCTCGCCAACTCCAAAACATTCACAGTGCCCAGTAAATTCGTCTGCAAAACGTACTGAGGCGAACTAAAACCAGCCAGCACAGAAGGCTCCGCAGCACAATCTATAATGCAGTCAGCATTTAGTGCAACTGGATCTAAATCTGCCGCTGTGCGAATATCCCCGTAAACAAACTGAATTCCGCAACTTTTAAGCCGAGGCAGATTCAATTCTGAACCCCGGCGACGCAGGTTATCCAAACAAATTATTTGCCATTCCGGGTGCAGTTTCTTCAGGCCAATTGCCAAACAACTGCCGATGAAACCTGCCCCCCCCACAATTAAAATTCTATCAGGCATTCACTTTTAATTTTGCTATCTTTCTAGTCCGGTGGTAGTCGCCGCGAGAGAGATGTTTTTCCAGCCAGACATACAAGACAATAAACAAATACCGACTGCCCATCTCTTTTATTTTCAGCTTAGAAATACCAGCAGTCCGATTGTACCACCTCAGAGGAATCACCGTATAGGAAAAACCCCGGACAATTGCTTTTAAAGGCAGTTCCACTGTCAAATTAAAATGGTGGCTCAAAATCGGTTGCACGCCTTCAATCACTTCTCTGCGGTAAATTTTAAAAGCATTGGTGACATCGCTGTACCGCAAGCCGAAAATACTTTTGACAAACCAGTTTGCTAAGCGGTTAATTGCTAACTTGTGAATTGGATAATCAACCACAAAGCCACCTTTGATAAAGCGGGAACCAAAAACGCAATCATATCCTTCTTGCAGCTTGCGGTATCCTGCTACCAAATCCATCGGATCGTCGGAAGCATCCGCCATCACAATTGCTGCAGCATCTCCGTCAAATTCTGCCAAACCCCGGCGCACGGCAAATCCGAAACCGTTGGGAGGTTGATTGTTGATGTATCTAGCTGTGGGAAAAGTCTCTGACAACTCCTGGCAAATATCAATAGTTCGATCGACACTGTTGTCATTCACTATCAAAATTTCGTGCGGAATGCCTTCTAAATCGAGCGTCTGGGCGATCGCCCGCACAGTACCGTACAAACAGCCCTCCTCATTGTGGGCTGGTATAATCACAGAAATTTTCACTCCTCATCCTCCGCGCAACTGGACAAACTGGTTGTCCACAGGATTATACACCCAAGCTTTAATTTCAGTTTGGGCGATCGGCAAATTATTATCCGACAAATCAACAGCCCACCTTGCATTATTGTATAACTCAGATTTTAAACTCTTAGCAATGTCGGGACTGTCCAAATTTACATAAGCGTTAGCAAAGAAAGATTTTTTGTCCCCGACAGATAGCAGTACAATATTCGGCTGTTGCAATTTTTCTGGCAAAACCGCCCAACCAGCAGCCTTGACAGCATCATTTTGCTTAACAGTCAAGGATTTATTGCTGGTTTGAGGTTTGTCTAAATAGCCGTACACTTTCTCGGTATTAGAAATAAACTCTATATTTTTCGCGAACTTGATCCAACCTATTTTGTCGATAATTGCAGCGCCTTCTCTTACCAGCCAAGTTTTTTTGCTCAGCACCCTCAAACAGCTTTCCGGCGAATTTTTGAAAAAATCCGAGGGTTCTAGATAGTTAATTAACTGCAAACAATCTTGAGCGCCTTGTTTGTAAAGAAGTGCCGCTCTAGTTTGGGCGATCGCCTGTTGAGAATTAACAATAATTGTAGCAATTAACACCCCTGCTACTACGCGATAAATAAATTTATAATTACTCCTTAACGTTGCTTTTGTTTCTTGATAATTACCTCGAACAAACAATGGCCCTAGCTGAACCAAAGCAATTAAGAGCAAAATCGAATTAGTGGTATATCTCGACGATTCAAGCGCGTGAATTGCCCCAAATTCTGCCCTCCCAGCCGTAATAAACAAAGAAGATAAAACCGAAAACAACCCTATTGACACCCAAGGTAAAGCCTGATATTGCAATCCTAAAGGAATTGTGGAATGGGCATCTTGCCGTAATCCTAAATGAATTGTGGGATGGGCATCTTGCCCGTCCAGCGTGGCAGCCTGAACCACGTTCATAACTGAGTTGGGATTGCTATAGCTTTCAGCAATATCATTGCTATCTGTGATTCCGAGGGGCGAAGGAATCGGCGGGAGTTGAGGTTGCTTTTGGAAGTTAGCATTCACAGATGAAGCTAGCGAACTTGATACAATTTTTTTCCCAAAATAAACTACAAAAAATATAAAATTTGCCAAAATTACCAATCCTACAAATGCCGAAATTCCCGGCGAGCGAACAATTGGCGAACCCAGCAAGCTTAAAAAGTAATCAATAACCACAAGCGGCTTATTCAACAATGAAACAATACTTGCTTTCCGACTAGGATGATAATCTATTGAGTAAACAGCACAAGTTGCCACAAACAGCAGCATCCATGCGATCGCTCTTTTTCGTTTCTGCGCTGTATTTCCCTTCAAAGCCACCACAGCCGGAATCGCAGCCAACCAAGACAGCAAGCCTTGAGCGAGCGAAAAACTCGCAACAAAGCAGAATACAGCAGCAATAGAGATTCTAATATTAGGCACTAATTTGTAAGGTGAAACCAGCGCATAAACCGCAGTTACTAAACACAAATTTACGAAAAACCAAGCTAATTGAAACCCCCAAAGCCAGTTTTCGTGCTGAACTAGAGAGCAAACCAAAATACAAGTTAAAATATTAGCTAAATGCCACAAATCATCCGCGATATTCTTAACGTGCATCAAGGATAACTTGTACATAGCGAGAAAAGTTATCGCAGCCAAACCTATGCTGAGACACAACTGATAATTAATATTCCATCGGGAAGCAAAAGCCAGCACCGCAATAATTATTTTAGGGAAAAGTATGCGGTGGTTGCTGTGCAAAGCCCAAAAATCGTTAAAAGTTACATTTCCCTGAGCTATTTTTTCAAAAAGGCTAGCTAACCTCCACTCGTCATCAACGGGAACGTTAACGCTAAAATTCGCTACAAATCCGATTAACAACAGGACAGGAATCAGATATAGAGTAAATAAGATTAATTTTTTCATCAATGTGCGATCGCACCGATTGCCATCACCATTTTATATCAACCCGGCTTAAATACCCTTTATTTTTTAGTCAGGGAAGGATCTTCGGCGAAGCTGAGTCTAGCCGCCGACGAAAGTTTGACTTTTGAGGAGTTTTAACCACCTAACCTAATTTTATCAAGGAGGTGGTATTTACTTTTTACTTTATAGCGGTAAGGTGCGCCTAGCGCACCCTACTTCTTTATAGCGGTTAACCGAATTACTTAATAGTCTTGAACGTATCCATTTTCCCTGTAAATCGGTTGATAAACATCTGCAAAACAGTCCGCTTGCCGATATTGATATTAGAACTCACGGACATTCCCGACTGCAAGTTAACCTCCACTTCATTTGCCTTGCCCTTGTTCAAAAGAAACTTCTGATTTTTGAGCTTAATTTTGGTTTTGAAAGCGTAGTATTTCCGCAGTTCAGTAGGAGGCTCAGCATCGCTGCTAATCTCTATCACTTCACCCTCAGCAGTACCAAACTCCATCGCCGGGAAAGCTTCTACATTCACTTCCACAGGCACGCATTGGTATTTCGTCAAACCCAGTGTCTCTCTGTTAACTTCCTTCTCTGGACAAACGCAACTTTTACCTGTTTCGCAGTCAATCTTTTCTCCATCTAATTGCTTGCCGTGATACTTCTCCAATTTTGCCCGCTTCTGTCTCAAAGCATCCAATACCAGAGCCACATTGCTGTTTTCCAGATAAACAACTGCTTCCAGACCGTTTTCGTCATCCAAAACTTTGAGCAGCTTTTCAGTTTGCTGCGCTTCGTAATAAGCTTCTTCGCAGCGTGCTGGGCGCGGTTCGCCCGGTTTCACCACCGACTTAATAATGGATTGGCAGATCGGATCTTTCGCCATATCCAACTTAGCTTTCTCCTTCGTAGAAGGCTTCAAATCAAAGATAACCCCGGATACCGGAGCTTTCATCACTTGAGTGTCGCGGTTTTGTTGAGCTTTTTCTAGCTGAGCGTTCACCTCAGACAGCTTTTTCAGGTTTTCCACTTTGAAGCGGCTTAGCTGAGAATCGCTGCTGGCAATTTGTTTCTGGTTTTCAGCAATTTTGCTGTAAAGTTCTTTTGCCCAGGAATCCTTGGTGTTTTTTAACTCTTCTTGGGCGCGGTTGATAGACTCCTGAATGCGCGCTTGGTCTCCTTGGTGACGCTGTATTTCAGCAGTAATTTTTTGGATGTCACCTTGACGCGCGTTAATTTCGCCTCGCCGCGTATTGATTTCACCGAGGCGCGTGTTAATTTCGCCTTTGCGAGAGTTGATTTCACCTTCGCGCTGCTTGATTTGATCTTGCTGTTTGAGAACCTCGCTTTGGCCTCTGAAAACATCTTGTTCTTGACGTTCTTTTTGCAGTTCAGCAATGGCTCCTTCCTCCACCAAGGGGGCGAGTCTGCCTAGAATGTTTTGATTCGACTTCAATACTTGTTGGGATTTCGCTAACTGTTCTTGGGCTAAGTCTTTCTGGGCCTCGGCCGATTTTACTTGCTCTTTCGATGAAGTTAACTGCTGCTGGGCATAATTTAATTGGTTTTGGGCAAAACCCAGTTGTTGCTGTGCCACTGTCATTTGATCGCCGGCGGCTTTCTCAGCATCCTGAGCTTGCTTCAGTTGTGTTTCCAACTCCTGAACTTGGCCTTGAGCTGCGGCGACGCGAGACAGAAATTCCGATCGATAATTAACATAAAGTCCTTGCTGGGCTGCATCAAAATTTCCGCTAGCTCCCCGATTTAGGTACAGTTCGTCAATCAAAGCTTGCAGCACTTGATTTTGTGCCGTGAGGCTCTGTCTGTCCTTGATTGTTGATTCTAGGTTAGAAGGAACCGCGCCTTGAATTTTGCCGTTTACAACATCTTCGTAAAATTTATTTTCCTTTTCCAGAGCTTCTTTAGTTTTCTGAATCGATGTTAAATCGGCACTGGGTGCAAGGGGGTTGAAAGTGAGCAGAGGCTGGTTTTTTTCCACACGATCGCCATTTTCAACGTGAAGTCTCACCACCGCGCCCGTAGCAGGTGCTTGGATGTCTCTAGCACCATCTTTGAGCTCTAATTGGCCTACAGCGGGGACAGCTTGCTCTACGCTAGCAAAATAAGCCCAAACTACAGCAGAAGTGGTCATCAGCATGATCATCCACAAAAACAAGTGGGACCAAATCGCTGGTTTTTCGAGAATGACTGGTTGCTCAGAAAGTATTAACGATTTCATAGCCATTTGTTAGTTTTCAGTTGTTAAGGGTTAGCGATCAGTTGTGAGTTGTTAGATATCAGGTATTCGATGACTCTTGTTGTTGGAAGAGGCAGTAGTAACGCCCTTTAAGAGCCATTAATTCTTTATGAGTTCCCCGCTCGACTACAGAACCTTGATCCATCATAATAATTACATCAGCGTTTTGGATTGTAGTCAGGCGGTGAGTAATGAAAAACACCGTGCGCCCGGCGAAAGCTTCTGCTAAGTTATTGCAAACTTGGCGTTCGGAATGGTAGTCGAGGGCGCTTGTAGCTTCGTCCAAAATCAGGAGTTTCGGGTTTTGCAAAATGGTGCGGGCGATCGCCAAACGCTGCCTTTGACCCCCAGAAAGCGACGCACCCCGCTCTCCGACTATCGTATTGTAGCCAGCAGGCAAGCCCATAATAAAATCGTGAGCTACCGCTAATTTCGCAGCTCGCACAATCTCATCCGTACTTGCATCGGGATTACTCAGAGCAATATTTTCCTGAACAGTACAGTTAAACAGCAAAGTATCTTGCAATACCACCCCAAGTTGGCTGCGAAGCGAGTACAGTTCCACCTTAGAAATGTCGTACCCGTCAATAAAAATCCGGCCCGAGAGCGGCGGATAAAGACGCTGCAACAGCTTCATCGCCGTACTTTTACCGGAACCGCTTCCCCCCACAATTCCCACAAAACTGCCCGCGGGAAATTCCAAATTCACATTCGCCAGTTGCAGTGGGCCGCTCTCCAGAAATCGGAAGGAAACCTCCTCATAGGTAACTTGCCCTTGAATTGCCGGCAGCGGGATATTGTTCCGGTCTTCATCGCTGGTTTCCGTCGGCGTATCGACAACATCCTTAAGCATATCGATCGACATCGAGACTTCTTGGAAACTCTGCCACACGCTCACAAAACGCAGCAGCGAACCAGTCACGTTCCCGGAAATAATTCGGAAAGCAATCAACTGACCCAAAGTAATCTCATTTCCCAGTACCAAATAAGCTCCCACCCACAACTGAGCTAAGTTACCCACCTGGTTTAAAAAGCTGCTAATCGTACCTGCGGCAGTCCCCGTGATAATTGTTTTAAAACTGGCTGTAATGTATTTTGCGTAGCGGCTCGACCACTCCCACCGGGATTTCAATTCTATATTTTGAGCCTTAACAGTTTGAATCCCGCCGACTACTTCAACTAAATAAGATTGAGAGTCAGAAAAACGCATATTTCTCTGTTTTATCAGGCGCAGCACCAGCGGATTGATTAGAATAATCATCAGCCCTAGTATCGGTACCACTGCCAAAGATACAAACGTTAGCTGCACGCTGTAGGAGAGCATAACGGCGACGTAAACCACCGAAAATACTGCATCGAGAACCACTGTCAGAGCTGTGCTCGTCATGAATTCCCGAATCTGGCCCATCATGCTGAATTTGTAAACCAGATCTCCCACGCGCCGATTGTCAAAGTAATTTTGGGGCAGCCGCAGCAAGTGGTCGATTACCTCCGCACTCAATTTGACATCGATGCGGTTTGAGGTATCTATAAACAAAAAGGTACGCAAACCGTTGAGCAGTCCTTCAAACAGGGCAACACCTAACAGAAATGCCCCCAAAATATCCAATGTGTCAATGCTGCGCTGACCTAATACTTTATCAATAATTATTTGGCTGATTAATGGGTTGGCAAGACCAAATAACTGTACAAAAAACGAAGCGAGCAACACCTCAAAAAACACTGTCTTGTGTTCCATGAGGGCCGGCACAAACCACCAGAAGCTGAACTGCTCTTTTTGCTCAACTTGCGGAGCTTGCAGCAGCAGGACTTCTCCCTGTTCGCCCCAGATTTCTTTGAACTGAGGTATCCGCTTCCGCATCAACCCTTTTTCGGGCGTGGCGAGCACCAATTCTTGCTCGGTAATGCTGTAAATAATGGCGAAGCTATCTTCCCATTTAATCATTACGGGGGCTTTGATGCGGTTGATGGCTTCTGCTGGCACTTGCGCCAATTGGGGCGTGAGGCCGATGCTTTGGGCGATCGCGCCGCAGGCTTGCATACTGATAGAACCAGCGGTTTTTAACTGATTTTCTAGAACTTTGCGGATGATATCTCGACGAAATTTGAGGCCGAAATACTTGCTCAACATTTGGAAGCAAGCTAGCGGGCCCTCAATCTTCCCTTTGGCGCGGAAAACTGGGTATTTCGTATTTGTCTCTGTCGGCGGAGGGGGAGGAAGGGGGTCCCAGTTTATTATTGTTGTATTATCATCCCCACCGCCACCACCCGTCGGGGTGGGCGTCGGGGTGGGCGTCGGCGGGGGTGGTGGTGGAGGTGGTGTTACTGAGGCTTCCCGGAAGCCGACCAATCGCGCGCCGAGGCGGCCTTCTACTTTTAAGGATTTGGCTGCGTTTTCCACAGAGAAGCGGCTGCCCGTGGGAAAGTCGCCCAAGACGCCGCTGCTGACGAGCCAAACTCGATCGGCATCTAGCTCTTTGGCGATGTCTTGAGTTTTTTTGTTGCCGTTTGGCACGTTGACAACAGTCGCGTCTTGCCAAGCTTGCAGGGTGAGTTCCTTGAGATTGGAAGTGCCGTCGGCTTGGCGCTGCAACTCTAGGCTCAACAGTTCAAATACTTCGCTCAAGGAACAGTGTTCGCGAAAGGCTTCTCCAAAGGTCGGCTGTTTTTCCAGTACGCTCAGGAAATCTTCGGCAGGTAGGACGATCGCGATCACATCTGTAGAGGCGATCGCCGTCTCGCAGGGAACTCCCCTGAGCAAGCCAGCCCAGCCAAGGATTTCCTTCGACTGAACCAAGCGTAAACTTACGTGGCGCTGCGAGCGCTGGTCAAAGCCCAGCAGCCGGGCCTGGCCTTGATAGATAATTGCCACCTGAGTCGGCATTTTTTCCCGTTCAAACAGGGGCTGCCCCGTCCGGTAGCCGAGGAGTTGGCATTTAGCCACCAAGGCTGACAGAGCCGTCTCTGAGAGTCGGTCAAAGGGAGGTGTTTTAGCTAGGAAATCCTGAATTTGGGAGAGGGAAACAGCGGAAGAAGTCATGATATTGAAGACACGGAAGAGAGGGGCTGTAGCGGGCCTATTTGCGATATCTGTTCGGCGAGCCAGCTTTCAAAGAGTTCGTTAATCAAGTGCAGCCGCATCGATTCATCGAGCTGGGCCGGCATGAACTTTTCTAGTCGAATAATTACCATCCATTCTGCCAGAGGACGTGGCGTCCAGAGTTGATTTGGCTGGCTGACGGACAAAAGTTTGCTGATTGCCGGGTGGGGCTGGCTCAGGGGTACTGGGCCCAACAAGCCGCCTGACTTGGACTCGGGCCCTTCGGAATACTCGCGGGCCACTTCTGCAAAGGTTTGTTCCCCTTCCAGGATGCGAAAGTAAAGTTCGTTTGCCAGTGCTGGATTTTTGGTGCGTACCAGGGAATAGACTACGTGGTCTAGGCTGGCTTTGCGGGTTAAAAAATAATTATCTACTTTAGGTCTCCAAGTGGCTTGCTTAAATTTTTCGATCAGCAAGGGCCTCACGGCCATCTCTTGAAGTTCTTCTTCCGTCATGTTTTGGCCGCGCAGCCAAGCTTCTTTAGCTTCGGGGGCTGTCAGTTGGTGTTGTGCCAGAAAGTTCTCGACGGCGGATTTGCGTTCTTCGTCGCTGCAACTAAAGGATGCGATCGCTTGGTCTACTATTACACCCCGCAAGAATTGCGGCATTAACTGGTACCGCTTCAGGAGCGATGGCATATCCTGAGCTTGCAGTAATTTATCGCCTATTTGAAAAAGTCCTGTCATTTTTTTATCTCCAACTGACTTGCGCTTCCCCTTTTAATTTAGCTGTGGCAGGAAAAGAGCGACAACCACTAACCCCTCGATTCCCCGATGATAGCAGACCGTCAGTGGGCTAGCGCTATTGCTGTCTATTTCTTGACGCTCTGCCTAGCGAGGGGTTCCCCGCGGGTCTCAGAATGGTAGCGGGATGCGAGAGTGGGAGAGTGGGAAAATCTTTACTTCTGCCATCTTCCTTCTTGACTCAACATCCATCCGTTAAATCCCGTACACTGCTTAGTTGCTGAACTTCCTTCTTCCTTCACTCTCGGAATAGTCTTTCAAAGAGTGTTCCGAGTTGGGTCGAGCAAGCGCGACTGTCGAGATATTTCGGGTTTGCCGCCATTTTTTGCTGGATTCGATCGCGGTAGTGCTGGCGCAGTTCTGGGTTGGTTCCCAGTGCTGTGCTGAGCTCTAAATAAGAGTTCTCGCTGTTTGCTACCAGTTCCGGAATTAGCAGTTCTTCGAGCACTGCGGCTGATTGTCGCGATCGAGTTGTTTGCCCTTTTCTTACCACTATAGGCAATCCGGCCAACAGGGGTTCTGCTAAAGAGCAGGCACTGCTGTATGGATAGGAGTCTAAATATATATCAGCCAATTCCAGACATTTTATGTAATCGGCGCGAGATGGCAGCGCTTTAATCACAACTAAGCGCTTTTTGTCAACCCCAAATTCGGCAAAGAGCGAGCGAATTTGTTTGTAAAAAGGCACCGTCGGATAGTTTTTAGTGTGGGAACTAAAGGGATACAAAACTAAAATAGAATTTGGTACCGCCGCAATAATTTTTGCCCAACTTTCTCTCAATTCTGGGATAATTGTAAAAGCTTGAGCGCCGGACATGAACACTACAGAGTCCTCGGTGGCTCCCCAACTGCTGCGAGTCGGTTCAACTCGGGCAGGTGCTGATTCTACAGTATAGCTTAAACAAACTCCCGAGCCTTTTAAAGTAATTAATTTTTCGCGATATTCTGCTGCTGCGCCTCCTGGCAAGGTCAAATCTCCGGCAATGAAATAATCGATATTTCTGCTTCCGGTGGTTGCGGGGGTTGATGCACCGGTAGCTATTTGCACCCGCCCTAGTCGGTGCAGGCAGAGGAGGGCGCTTGGTTGAGAAGTGTCGGTGGTATTGGTGCAGATTAGCAGAATATCTAAATCGTGCGATCGCATTTCTCGAACTTGATTGGGCAAATCTTCGGACATTTGCACCAGTTTGTCGGCGCAATTTTCGCAATATTTCCTCAGTCGCTCGTCTTGTACCTGGAAATGGTACACGATAATTTCAAATTTGCTTCTGTCTAAATATTCAAAAGTCGGAATTGCAGCACGAGTCTCGGATTCATCACTAATTTTATCAAGCAAAAACCCAACTCGGATTTTAGTTCTTTCAGGTTCTCTATGGGGAAAATCCCCTTCTATTTGACAGCCGACATTTTTCAAATAAAATTCCAGAATATCAGCTCGCTGACTCAATATATTGAGCAGATTGACCTCGCTCAAATACAAAGCTTGGAAACTAACATTTTTCGCCAGCAAAGCCGCCACATAACGCCAAACTTCTGAATCGGGAAAACTGGCGATATTAGCCGCGACGTACTTGATTAACTGCTGGAAATATTCAGAGTACCTTTCTATTTGCCAGTTTTGTTTAAAATAACCGGGAGACTGAAATATAAATTTCAAAAAGTCGTCAAAAAACCACTGGGGAATTGCTGCATTGTTATACTCAAGTGGCAACTCATAAGCGTCGCGGTACAGCATCGCTGCGAGGAGATATTGCATCTTATCGGCAATTTCCCCTCCTTCAGCAAGTTTCGAGGATAACTGCTGGACAAAACTTTGTTCTTCCTCAGTTAAACTTTCATTTTTGAGGGCGCTATCTAGGAGCAACTTATGAGCTTTCCCCATGTCTTTCAAGTAAGCACTTTCTAATTTTTTCGCGGGCAAATTCAGCCAATATTCAGCTAGCTGTTGGCGGTATGGGCGCAGCGCGAGAAGAGGCTGTTTTGAGGGGAATTTATTGTATTGATCAAGGAGTGCTGACAATTCCGATAAACTCGGCTGGGTTCTCAATGCCAACTTGTGGCGGATTGTCTGTTTAATTTGTTGATTCAAGAAACTGTAATCAGGACTATTTAGTAGTTTTTTGTAAAATCTTACTACATCCTTATGATTTTCCCCAGCCGCGAAGTTTTTCCAGGTTTGTTGTTCGGGATGAATCCGCAGTGAGGACAGTTTTTCATCTACAAATCCGATGTGATAGTTGCCCATGATTCGCCACCACATATCTAAGTCTACATACTGAGATAGTCCCGAATCAAATAATCCTATTTCTTCAAAGACTCGGGCGGCAATTAAGACGGTACTCGGTTCGCCAATTTTGTTGATGGGGTTGCTCAAGCAGTTAGTATCTGCCAGTAATTCTTTTCCTGGCTGAATAGATTTTAAATTTGACCAACTTTTATGCAAATCTTTAATTGAGTGGGAAGCACTCCGCAAAATCGGGCTAGATTCATCTTCAGCTATGGTGATGCCGCGCGGGGAGAAAACCATACCTATTTTTGGGTTTTCTTGGGCGACTTCGACCATTTTTTCAATACATTCGGGTGCGAGCAAGTCGTCTTGAAAGAGAAATTTAATGTATTGACCTTTTGCTTGGGATATGCAGAAGTTCCAGTTTTGTGATAAGCCGTAGTTGCGGTGCAGTACGATGCGGAAATCGAGTGAGGTTTGCGATTGGAAGGATTGGGCGATCGCAACTGTTTCGTCTGTGGAACCGTCGTCGGATATAATCAGCTCTATGTTAGAGTAAGTTTGGGCGATCGCACTTTGAATCGCTTCGCCAATAAATGCCGCTCCGTTGTATGTCGGAATACAAATGCTAACTAAAGGTCGTGCATTTTTTACTGTCGCCCCCTGAGAGGACTTTTTCCGTATTCCGCGCTCCAAGCTTTTGAAATTATCTGTAATTTCGGCAATATATTCGAGACGGTTTTGAATTTTGCTCCCGACAGTTGGCGGATTCAGTAAAGTCTTAATTTCATCAGAAGCTATTCTTCCAACTTGCTGAGCTTCCAGGTAATTGTTGAAGACATGACGCATTAAATCAGCAGCGTGTTCGACATCCGGTTCGGCCCAAACATTGCCTTTTTTGTAAGGCCCGCAATCTTTCTCAATTGGGATTAACTTATACTTGACTAAATAGCTATTGCCGACATTCATAAATTCTGTATTTGATGAATAGCCGGTGGCAATTACGGGTTTCCCGTAAAACATGGCTTCAGCCATTGTTAAGCCAAATCCTTCGCAGCGGTGCAGCGATACGTAACAGTCGCAATTGTATACCAAACCGTTAATTTTAGGTTTGGACAAATAGCCGTCTAGATGTTTGATATTTGAAGAATTGGCGATGGCAGAATTTAATAAGTTTTGCTGCTCTAAATTTTTGTTTGAATTAGAAGATTTGATAATCAACAACAGGCGGTCATCTTCGCCAAAAGCTTGTTTAAATGCTTGAATTGTCGCTAAAGTATTTTTGCGCTCGATGCGGCTAGAAAAATCGAAGGCAAACAAGAAAATAAATTTATTTTTCGGTAAATTCAGTGCTTCTCTGTTCAGGGAAGGTGCGGGGAGAGCAATACTAGGCATGATTTTGATAACGGGAATTGGCGCTACTGCGGCAATTGCTTCGGCGCAATAGTTGCTGTAAGTCCATATTTCGTGAAAGTGATTAAATGCGGACTGCCATTCCGGGGGAAAGGCGGGAAGTTCCCAGGCCCAAAAGCCGATGTTGTATTTTTTGTCAAAATAACTGGAACCTATATGTTTGATAAAGGTTGCAACTTCATCTGCGTTGACTTGAATTAAGTTTACGGGATAGGGATTATCTTGGCTAAAATTTTGATAGGTGGTGTCTTTCTTGCGGTGGGGACTGCGGGTAAAATTGTTTATGGCGAAGGGAATGTTGGCGGCTTCTGCAGCCCTGATATTTGCTCGGACACCTTCTCCTATGCCAAATTCGCCGTTGATGTAGCCGGCGATGTTCATTCCTAGATTAGGGTTCATAGTTTCTAATGTATTTAGCACAGTGTAGTGTGGATTTTTTGAGGAAAAGCAGAATTAATTGAGCGGCTCAATTGCGCTAAAAAAGGGTAGGTAGAGAATAAATTATAAATTTGCCGAATATTTGCTAACATATAGCAATCCTGGAGGATTGGTGAATAAGATTTAAAGGAAACGCTCTTAACGCACACCAAGAGAATAGAAAAGAAAAAAAGTTCGCAACTGAGAATCTAGTGCTTGACAAAGATAGCGATCGCCATTGTATACTGGCATCGCAATGCTAACCTTCGGCTGGTTGTCTGTCGGCATGGGTTGCTCTGTTTTATTTTACGATAAACTAATCAGGAATTTTAGACAAAGTGATCGATCGCGCCAACCACGACTTCTTGAAGCTGCTACCGCCGGATGCTAAAGTCATTGTCGAAATTGGCTGCGGTACGGGTTCGACGGGCGAACAGTACAAGCTGATCAATCCCCATTGTCAGTATATGGGCATTGAATGCGATCGAGAAAAAGCTCAAATTGCAGTCGATCGGCTAAACTGGGTGACTGTAGCCGATATTGAAGAAATTGCCCTCGAAAGTCTCGACATCGCTCCAGGAACCGTCGATTGCTTAATTTTCGGCGACTTGCTACCCTATCTGAAAAATCCCTGGGAAGTCCTCAAGCAGTACAGTGGTTTGCTGAATCCAGAGGGGCAAATTCTCGCCAGAATCCCTAATGTTCAATACTGGCGGCGAATTGTCAATCTGCTGCGGGGACAGTGGGAGAATCCCGACAGCAAGATGCAGCACTGGTTTACCCTAGAAAGTATTAAATCACTATTTGCTCAAGCCGGATTGCAGGTTTATGAATTTCAAGGGAAGGGACACAAAACCGAAAATTTTGTCCACTTTCAGGAATTACTGCATCCAATGGTAAAGGCTTTAGAGCTCACATCGAGCAGTTTTGCTACGGAAACTGGTGCTGAACATTATATCGTGCGATCGACCAAATCGACCGTACCTGCGCGCCGACTGCTGATTCAGACTATCATTATGGCTCCTACAGGGTGCGATCGCGTGCGAGTTTTGGAACCGGACAAATTTAGCGCCACAATTCCCGGTGTCCGCACCGTATCCGGCGTGAAAACAGCAGGATTAATTCCCCCTCTGCCGGAAGAAGAAAAAGTTTTCATCTGGCAGCGGACAATCATGCAATATCCTGCCTACATTCCCCAACTCAAAGAACTCCTGCAACAAGGCTATTTAATAGTAGCTGAAATTGACGACAATCCCATCCGCCGCCGCGAATATGCAGATAATAATTACCTCAGCTATCGCGGCTGTCACTGCGTGCAAACTTCTACAGAACCCCTCGCAAAAATTTTGCGGTCTTACAATCCAAATGTGGCTGTATTTCCCAATCACTTAGCTTATCTACCTCCGCCGCGAATTTATCCGGCAGAAGATACAGTCACAATTTTTTTTGGTGCACTCAACCGCGAAAAAGATTGGCAGCCTATTATGGGAGCACTCAATCGAGTTTTAGTCGCCCACAAGCACCGGATTCGAGTTAAAGTAATCCACGATAGAAAATTTTTTGACTCCTTGAAAATACAGCAAAAAGAATTTGAACCATTTTGCAGTTACGAACGGTACCAAGAAATCATGTACAGTTGCGATATAGCTTTGCTACCGCTTGTTTCCAACGCGGTTAACGAAACAAAATCCGACTTAAAATTTATTGAATGTGCAGCGCGGGGAGTAGCGGTACTGGCAAGTCCCACTGTGTACGAACATTCGATAGTCGAAGGTGAAACAGGATTGATTTATAGATATGAAAAAGAGTTTGAAACCAAACTAAATTCGCTGATTTCAGACACTTCTATGCGCCGGGAAATAGCTGCGAATGCTTACGAATGGGTGCGCGACAACCGCTTGCTGTGCGGGCACTACCGACAGCGGCGAGATTGGTACTTACAGATGCGGGACGAGTTGCCACGTTTAAATGCTGAGTTGCGCGATCGCCTGCCGGAGTTATTTGGTGACTAAATGCGGTAAGATTTATAGGGTTATTGTGCGATCTTACTGTTGTATTGTTTAATTTCTAATTGTTACTCCACACCAATGCGAATTCTATTCACTATTGCTCACTTTTACAATCCCAGCGGCGAGGGGAAACACGCTTCCCAGCGAAATGATCCGCAACCGCGACTGAATGCTTTAACCGCTTGCGTGACAGCGCTGCAAGCTTTGTACGGCAAATCTCAGTCCATGATTGACATTAGCGAATGTGCAACTATCCCAGCAAATCAATCTCAACAGCACGAAATAGACATTGTTATTTGCACTACTCAAGGTTATCATCTGTTGCCTCAACTGCCTGTGCAGCCCAGATGTTTTATGCACCACGCTACCAAATGCGAACCGCTGCTTTTGGGGTTTGAGTGTCAAGCTGTTTTGCGAGCGTGTCTTAACAAATACGATTATTTTTGTTATTTGGAAGATGATTTAGTTCTGCACGATCCGTGGTTTTTTAGTAAATTAAAGTGGTTTACGCATCACGGGGGAAATGGGAATTTGCTGCAACCTAATCGCTATGAAATAGCGCCTAAAGGCGCGGTTTTTAAAGCATATGTTGATGGTGATTTAGCAGAATCAGCTACTTCTCCGTTTCAAAATGTAGAGGAGCAGCGGCAGTTAATGGGAAAAATCATGGAACAAACAGTCGCTTTTGAGCGGGCGTTGAATCCTCATTCCGGCTGCTATTTTTTGAATGCGGAACAGATGGCACACTGGGCTAAGCAGTCTCATTTTTTGGACAGAGATACTAGCTTTATCGGCCCGCTGGAAAGTGCGGCGACTTTAGGAATTATGCGGACTTTTAGAGTTTACAAGTCAACTCCTTCCTATGCTAACTTTTTGGAGATTCAACATTTTGGAACGAGTTTTCTGAATTTGATTGGTAATAAGGTGAGGGTGCCGGAAGCATAATGAGTCGCTGGGTTGGGGCGGGTTTTGTGTTAATATTGTCTGCTGTCGGTTCGGATTGTAAACTCGGGTACGCCTCTAAAGGCTTCGGATAATATAACAACGCATCAACTGATTATTCTAGGGATGCAAAACATCGCCGATTTTAACTGTGCCACTGTTGATAATTTTGGCTAAAACTCCGGTTTGCGCGTGACCGAATTCCTGTTGCAGTAAACTGAGTAGGGAAATATCCCGATCGCCTGTTTCGGGATTAACTTCTATATTGACACAGCGATTGATTCGTGCTGTAACTTCTATGCGCGCCGTGCCTAATTGAAACTGTTTTCCGATCAACTCAAATTCTGACCAAGCTGCCATACCTTCTAGCACAATGTTCGGGCGAAATCGGCCCACGTCAATGTTTTGAAGAGCGATTTCTGTTAATTGGTCTAATGTGGCTTGACTGAGTAAAGAGATGTGTACGGGTTCTCGATCGGGATAACGAGTTTCGCCGCTGGTGTCGCCGACTAAGTGCAAAGGTGCAAACTGCGGGTGTCTCGCTTCTTTTGTGGGTTCAATTGCCGCCAGATATTCTGTGAAAAAAGCGCCGATGCGATCGCGCCCCGCTGCTGTGTTCGTTTCTGCCGATAACACTACAACTCCTTCACGCTTGACTGTTAAAACGGCCGTTTCCGGTTGATAATGACATTCTAAAGCTGCTAACAGAGGCCAATCGTTTTGGACAGCAAAATTTTTTTTGCTCATCCAAGGCACATTGTCTGCCGGCCTTTTTGCAGCTTCAAGATTATCTGCAAACATTAAGGCAAAAGCTCGATCGCCCTTAATTCCGTGTCCTGCTGTTAAAGCAAACTCCGACATTTCTTGCGGTGTCAGCCCTTTAATTGGATAAATAAATAACTGTTTTATTGTTGCAGACATCATAAATTTTAGGAAGTTACTACAATTTTAAATCTCAATCTTATCCCCCCCTTTACTAAGGGGGGATAGCGGGGTAGAAGCTATTTCACCAACCCTTAATAAAATTGCTCTAAAAACCGGATTAAGCTAGCAATTCATAGCGGCGGATATCTGGAGGCCCAACGGCCAAACCGTCTAATTTTTGCACAGCGTCTTGAATGTGAGTTGAACCGAGATGTAGTTCCAGCAAATCTGCACTTTCCCACTCTTCAACGAAGGTAAAATCTGTGGGATCGGCTTGATTTTGCAGGAGTTCGTATTTGATGCAGCCTTTTTCTTTGCGAGTGGGCTCCATAATGCTCAGCAGCAGAGATTTAAGTTCTGCTACTTTGTCGGGAAAGGCAGCGAGGCGGGCGACTACTCGCAAGGTTGTTTTGGACATAGGAGAAAAAGTCACAGATAGGACGATCGAATTTACCGATTTTTATTTGGCAAACTCAACAATAGAGGATTTTACTTAAAATAACCTAAAGAGGTCGATCGGTCAACGGCAGTAAAATCAATGCTGGGTGCGCTTAAGTCTCAGAAACGCGGTTTCTTCCCAAATTCTTCGTTAATAAGCGCCGAACCTCCTAGAAACCGGGTTTCTTGAGATATTTTGGCAAATACCGGAGGATCTCAATCTTTGGGATAAAATCGCTTGTTTTCTGTAGAATATTCCCAGGCCAGATCCTCCGGGTCTTTTTCGCGGCTCCACTGAGCAAACTCCGGCTTAAGTTTCCACTTGCCGATCGTAGTTGCGTGAACTTTGAACCTGCGGGAGAGTTCCGTCTGGGTAAAAGAGATTTTGGGTTTTTCAGGAGTCTTGGTTTGAGCAATGGGGAATAAATTTGGTTTTTTATCTTGTGCTTTTTCCCGATTTGTGGGAGGCTCTTGAACAGCTATTCCCGCATTAGCTGTTTCGCTTTGATTGACAGGTGGAGCTATTTGAAAATAATACAAAATTCCGCCTTGTTCTGTCACTTCAAAATCCGCTGCAAACTCAGAGGCTCGTTCGTCGAGATACTCTTGAACCTTTTCTCCGGGGAGTTTTGCATTCATCGCCAAATCCAAAGCCGTAACTCGCCCTTGATTTTCCTTGATTAACTTGTAGAAAACCGAGTCTAAATGAGCGAGTTTGTGTTTTTGTTGCTGCTGGTAGAGCCTCCAAGCCCAAGCAATACCCGCTGTGGTGGCGATCGCCCAAAACATCGTTCCCGACTCGAAACTGGCAACCGCCGTTAAGGAAATAGGCAAAAGCAGGGTAAGATATCCCCAAATGCTTCCCTTCTTTAGGTTATTGCTGTTTTTGACCATAGTTCCTAAACAGGTACGTAGTTTAGCTTAGTAGAGCGTGTCTGAATGCCGCGAAAGTTTTACGACCGTCGATATATCGGCCGATCGCTGACGCACTCTACTACACCATCCCAGAATCTACTTTTTTTTGCAACCGAGGGTTCATGTACTTTTTTCGCAAACAGATTGCCATCCTGCTGATAGTTGTTGCTTGCTGTACGCTGACGATTAGTTGCAGCGATAGCCGAGCTGTCCAGTGTACTAAATTTACTGAAATTGTCAACAAAGGCAACGCTCTCATTGATGTTGATAAAGACAGCAACGATGCTGCAACGACCGACAATTTAGCTAAAAATTTGAACCTGATAGCGAATGAACTTGAGGATCTGCGAATAACAGATCCAACCCTCAAAGAAATTCAGCAGCCATCGGTTAAATCCTTCCAGGAAATTAGTCAAGCACTCGGCGACATAAGCAAAAGCCTTCAGGCTGGAAATCTCGCTTCTACAAGTATAGAAGGTCGCGAGCAAATCCAAACCGCTCAAGCAGATATTATTAGAGCCGGCCAACAGGCGAATCAAGCAGCCGCAAATCAAGACGCTTTGACTAGCAAACTGATTAATTATTGTAAGAGCGATCGCTAAAGGCTAAGAGTTTTGAGTTGGGAGATCGCCACGCGAACCCCAACAGCCCACGGGGGGTGAAGGAATTTGAGGAATGCGTCGCCTTCACCTACTATCTACCCCTTTGCAATTACCCAATTTAGTGATGAATTTCTAGATTCAAAATATAGCGACCGAGTTGTACTTTCTCCGACCACAACTCGTATTCTAACTGCAAGTGTCCGGGTTCCGGCTTTCCTGTCAGCGTCAAGTTGCGGGTGAAGTTCCGGAGTCGCAACTGTTCGGGAGTCGCCAGCGATTCGCCCTGAAGCCAATAACGGCTCAGGCCGTACATTCCTCGTTCCCAGCAGTGGCGGTAACTGTATTTGCCGTTTCCTTGCATGGTCATAATGACTCGATAGGGCGAAACTTCTAGCCAGAGCAACCGGGGTTTTGTAGTTGCGGGCAAAATTGTAACTTGCTCGGCCGATTTGTCGGAGTCGTCGGAAAATTCGCGATCGATTATTGCTGGTTCGTGTAACAACAAGTGAAAGCGATCGCTGTCTTTTTGATAAAGGGTAGCAGCGGTTTCCACGAATGACCACAAAGGTAAATCAGTGGATACCAGCGATAAACTGACAGGCTTGCGGTGATGGGTCAGCATAAATAAAAGTTTAGGAGTTGTTGTGGATCGGGCGGTTTGAGATTTGAGATTTTAGACTTTAGATTTTAGATTTGCTGGGTTCCAAATTCCGGAGCTTTTGCTTAAAAAAATGAAAAACCTACAACTCGCAATCGAAAATCTAAAATTGTTCAGTCACAATTCAATCATCTGGTGGATAACTGATAGCAGGAAATGAAACCTAGGCAGATACACGGATAATAGTTGTGAAATTAATGTGAAATTAAAGTGAAATCCGTGCTGTTGCGTCCGCACTCCTGTGTCCTCGATAACTGACAGCGGAGTCTCCGGGCGAGTTTAATCAGCCTTTAAGTTAACCGGACACATTGGGAAAAAACCCGCAGGCATCCAAAAGACGACTAACTTAGGACTGGGAAAAAGGTAGGATAGCTAACGCCATCCAATCCTAGTTTATCTCAATGCAAGCTGACATTATAACTACTACGCTTCTTGACAAAAGCCAAACTTTAAGCATTCAAAAACCGGCCTCGGGCTTGTCGCTGGTGGGGAGGATTCGAGTTCCGGGCGATAAGTCGATTTCTCACCGAGCTTTGATGTTGGGTGCGCTCGCCCAAGGCGAAACTACTATTGAAGGACTACTCCTAGGGGAAGACCCCCGCAGCACGGCTAAATGTTTCTCGCTCCTGGGAGCCAAAGTTTCTGAACTCAACGCGGAACGGGTGACAGTCACGGGCGTCGGAATTGGCGAGTTAGAGGAGCCTGTGGAAGTCTTGGATGCGGGTAATTCCGGCACGACGATGCGGCTGATGTTGGGAATTTTAGCTTCTCATCCGGGGCGTTTTTATGCAGTAACGGGTGACAGTTCTCTGCGATCGCGCCCCATGTCGCGCGTCATTAAACCGCTGCAACAAATGGGAGCCCAAATTTGGGGCCGAAAAAGCAATTCTTTAGCTCCTTTAGCGATACTCGGACAGCAGCTAAAACCAATTCACTACCATTCTCCGATCGCCTCGGCTCAAGTTAAATCTTGCATTTTGCTCGCCGGTTTGATGGCGGAGGGAGACACTACAGTCACAGAACCCGCTCTGTCGCGGGATCACAGCGAGCGGATGCTGCGAGCGTTTGGAGCCCAATTGAGCGTCGATCCAGAAACTTGCAGCGTGACAGTCACTGGGCCGACACAACTGCAAGGGCAGAATGTGATTGTACCGGGGGATATTAGTTCGGCGGCTTTTTGGCTAGTTGCTGGGGCGATCGTCCCGGGTTCGGAACTCGTAGTCGAAAATGTCGGCGTCAACCCAACCCGTACAGGCATTTTGGAAGCTTTGGAAATGATGGGCGCCGATATTGAACTGCAAAATCAGCGAGAGGCGGCTGGGGAACCGGTAGCGGATATTTTGGTTCGCAGTTCCGGCCAATTGCGGGGATGCACCATTGCTGGCGACTTAATTCCCCGACTGATTGACGAAATCCCAATTTTGGCAGTAGCGGCAATCTTTGCGTCCGGTACTACAATAATTCGAGATGCGGCCGAGTTGCGAGTCAAAGAGAGCGATCGGCTGGCCGTGACTGCTGCCGAACTCAACCGCATGGGGGCCCAAATTTCCGAGTTGCCCGACGGTTTAGAAATTACCGGGGGAACTCCTTTGAGCGGCGCCGATGTTGACAGCTACACCGACCATAGAATAGCGATGAGTTTGGCGATCGCAGCCCTCAACGCCACAGGTATTACTAACATTCACCGGGCAGAAGCTGCTGCCATTTCCTATCCCGACTTTACCGCCACTTTGCAACAAGTTTGCCATCCAAATTGAGAGGGGGAGAGCCGGAGAGCGGGAGATTGGGAGAGCCAGGAGTGCGAGATCGGGAGAGGGGAGAGTGGGAAAAATCTTCTTTATTCATTCTTTCTTCTTCATTCTTCCTTCTTCCCTCTTCCTTCTTCCTTCTTCCTTCGTTTAAGAATCTTTACCTACAACTTGTTCTTTTAAAGAATCAATTTCCGTTAACAACTCTTGGCGGTTAGAAGCCTTGAGCAGATAGCGGTAAACAAACCAACCCGTATATCCCATCCCAATCAACTCAAAAACGGGAGCAACCAAAGGGACATCATTAAGAGCACCTAAAACTCCCAGCATTACCTTAATACTAATACCGCCTGCCAGAATTAAACCAACAGTTATGAGGGGCTTTTGGTAGTCAGCAAAAAAATTGGAGACATAGGTTGGAAGTTCCGACAAAATTGTCAGAAATTGGTCTTTAATATCTTGGAACTGGCTCGTCGGTGTTTCTGCGGTTGTCACTGTAGTCATGACCCCCGGTTGGTCAGGCACCAGGTCTACTGTGACGACTTCAGTGACTGTTTGTGCGTCGTCAGAAAAGTTAGCTTGTGTCATTTGATACTTCCTCCGGTGTCAAGTACAATTGCAGGCTTTGAGTGGCTGCCAGTATAATTCTCCGGCAATTAGCACAGCATTCGCGCTGCCGGGACTAATTGATGAGACTAAGGCAGAGCTTCACAAATTGCAAGCAAAAATAAGGATAAGACTTGATTGTAAACAATTTCCCCCGTTGCCAAATCGGTCTTTTGACTCATTTTTTCACTTGAGCGAGGTCGATTTGATTCGGGCAAGGGCGTCCTTGTTCAAAGTCGGTGATATTGGCGATCGTGGTTTCGGCGATATTTTTCAAAGCTTCCTCGGTGAAGAAAGCTTGGTGTCCGGTAATCAGGACGTTGGGGAAAGTCAGCAAGCGCTGAAATACGTCGTCTTGAATGACCTGATTGGACAAATCCTCAAAAAACAGATCCGTCTCTTGTTCGTACACATCTAAGCCGAGGTAGCCAATTATACCCGACTTCAGTCCTTTGGTAACAGCTTTAGTGTCAATCAACTGACCGCGGCTGGTATTGATCAGCATCATCCCCGGTTTCATTTGCTCGATCGCCTCTGCACCGATTAAATGGTAAGTTTCCGGTATCAGCGGACAGTGGAGGCTGACAATATCAGAGGTGGCGAACAGTTCCGGGAGTGCGACGTATTCCATGCCTAGGGCGAGGCAATCTGGGTTTTGGGAAACATCGTATCCCAGCAGGCGACACCCGAATCCGTGCAGAATTTGGGCAGTAATTGCGCCAATCTTGCCAGTCCCGACGATTCCCACCGTTTTGCCGTGGAGGTCAAAACCCAACAAGCCGTCTAAGGCGAAATTGCCTTCGCGGACGCGGTTGTAAGCCCGGTGGATTTTGCGGTTGAGGGACAAAATCATGGCGACTGCGTGTTCGGCGACGGAGTAGGGAGAATAAGCCGGAACTCGGAGGAGAGTTAGATCTAAATCCTTCGCTGCTGCTAAATCGACGTGATTGAATCCGGCCGATCTCAGGGCGAGCAAGCGGACGCCTTTTTCGGCGATCGCCCCGAGCGTTTTCGCGTCCAAGCAGTCGTTAACGAACGCGCAGACGGCCGGAAATCCAGCAGCCAAAACGCTGGTTTCCAGGGTCAGATGCGGTTCAAAAAAAACCAACTCGTGTTTACCGCCGACATTGGCTGCTGTCAGAAAAGTGCGATCGTAGGATTTGGTATTAAATACGGCTACCTTCATGATTTTTGCCTGCAAATCCAGTAATAGTTGGGAATTCTTTCCAGATTAACTCTAAATTTTACTAGAACGCCCTTGCCCCAAACAACCCAGTTTGCCTGAGAAATATTGAGTTTCGCAACGATAGCATCTCTGAAGACGCCAAATTTTTAGCTTTAGGGCAAGTCCTGCTTAATTTTTTTAATCTAATTGCTTAGACTGTAGTAAAGGGCGATCGTTAATTGCTAACTTTTTAGGAGAAAGTCAGATGCGTAAACAACTCAAAACTATAATTTATGAAATTTTAGAAACCTCAGACTCAAGCAATTTCTACAGTTTAGCTGATGACGCTATTATTACTGGTTTGATTGTCATAAACGTCGCCGCTTTTATTGCTTCTACTTCGCCCACATTGTCGCAACAACACATATCTATTTTGGAAAACATCGAAATTGTTTCCTCCTTAGTGTTTACAATAGAATATGTTTTGAGGCTGTGGGTGTGTACAGTCGATTGCAGATACAGCCACCCGCTTTGGGGAAGATTGAGATATGCTCTTACACCGCTAAGTTTGATAGATTTAATTTCCATCTTACCTTTTTATTTTTTGCTGTTATTTTCTAATTTAAACTTCGTTGTTAATTTAATTCGTGTCCTGCGCTTGTTGCGGTTGCTAAAAATGAGCCGTTATTCAGAGTCAGTCCGAACTATGGGAGCAGTATTGTCCGCTAAAAAAGAGGAGTTAATTGCCACTGCCTTTGCAGTTTTTATTCTGTTAATATTTGCCTCTAGCATCATGTATTTTGTGGAACACGAGGCGCATCCCAAAGCTTTTGGGAGTATCCCCGATGCAATGTGGTGGGGAGTTGTGACATTAACTACTGTTGGTTACGGCGATATTTATCCAATCACTCCTTTAGGTCGATTTTTAGGAGCAATATTAGCATTTTTGGGAATCGGAATTTTTGCGTTACCCGCAGGGATAATTGCTGCGGGTTTTTCCGAGGAAGTGCAAAGGAGAAAGCAGCAAAAAATGGCGGCAACTTTAGAGCAATCTGCGAATTATCAATCGGTCAAAAGGCTGGCGGAAATCGAGGTCGGGTTTGAACAAAAGCAAAGGGCGATCGCACTTCACATCGAAAGTTCATCCGACTTGATGAAAATGTGTGTTCAAACGGCGAAACAGAAGTTAGGAAGTGATTTTCAAAATGAACAAATTCTTCGTGATTTAGCTATTCATCTGTACAAGGAAGCTGTTAGCAAATTTGATCTGTAATTCCAGCTAGATATTATACCTCTTGCAAAACTCGCAAACAATCTTGAAATCATCGGCCTTGGCTCTGCGTTTTCCCGAGCAATCAAAGATTTATGTAATAAGTCTATTGCCTTTCATATCATGTCCTGTAAAATAACCCTTATCAGGTTTGTATTGAGGAAAAAAATCCTCAATACAAACCAATAAATAATTACCAATCTGGCGGCAAATTGTAATATTCGAGAGTTGATGTATCTGCCAGCAAATCTTGAGTTTTTCTGTCAATTTTAATCTCACCATCCGCCAAAACTAACGCCCTTTGAGTCGTTTTCCCGATCCAATTCAAATTGTGAGAAGCGATCAAAATTACCTCGATCGGCAATTGGGACAAAACCTTAGCCAAGTGACGCCGCCACGAGGGATCGAGTCCGTTAGTCGGCTCATCTAAGATTAAAATTGCCGGCTCTAATGCTAAAATTGCTGCCAAGGCTGCTAACCTTCTTTGGCCTCCCGAAAGTTCGTGGGCCGAACGGTTGGCAAATTCTACTAAACCAAATTCGTCTAATAGGGCTAAAGCTCGATCGCGCGCAACTCCCGGCGGCACTCCGTAATTGCGCGGCCCGAACGTTACATCCTCCAAAATTGTCGGCATAAATAGCTGGTCGTTAGCGTCTTGAAAGCAAAATCCAATCTGCCTGCGCGCCTGCGATAAAGTCGCCTCTTCCAGCTTTTTTCCCTGCACTCTAATCTCGCCGGATTGAGGCATTTTTAATCCGATCAAGTTTTCGAGCAAAGTGCTTTTACCAGCACCTGTCAGGCCGAGTAGAGCCACTCTTTCTCCGGGGTGCAAAGTAAAAGAAATTCCCCGCAATACTGGCTTTTGCTCGGGATAGCCAAATACTAAGTCTTGCACTTCGATTGTTGGCGCGGATTTGAGATTAGTCATCCGATTTTAGATTTTAGATTTTAGATTTTAGATTGAATAATTTCTACTCGTTCCCAGGCTTTGCCTGGAAAAGCTGATCGGGAGGCTCTGCCTCCAATTTCCCTCCGCAAGAAGCAAGGCAGAGCCTCTGGACATCGGTTCCCAGGCAGAGCTTGGGAACCAGTTAATTACCCCTTCCCCATTACCCATTGCCAATTACCGTAAGAAGCTGTTGTTAATCCGGCTACTATTAAAATTGTTATTGTCAGCCAGAGTCGCTCTTTAGGTGTCGATTTTGAGTCGGCGGGCAAACTTCCTTGGTAGCCGCGAATTAGCATGGCGGCGTGTACTCTTTCTGCCCGATCGAGACTTCGCAAATAAAGCGCTCCGATCATGGAAGCACTGGCGTAACGCAGCCATCCTCCGGCGCCGGACAAGCCTCGGAGTTGGGCGGATATTTTCATGCGGTTGACTTCTGCCAGCAGGATTTCTAAGTATTGTCCCGTTAAAAGTACAATCTCTTGCAAACCTGCTGGTAGGGGTAATCCTTTGAGGGCGATTCCGAAACTGTGGGGTGGCAAAGTTAGCAGAAAACTGTTCATAATTAACAGGCAAATTAGGGAACGCAGCAACAGAAAACTGGCGCGTTCCCAACCTTGGGGCAGCACTAATAAGGAGAGAAAAAGCAATTCTGCTCCCAACAGTTGCGCTAGGGTTCGCACCGGCGCCCTCAGCCAAAATGACCAAAAAAGTGCGATCGCCCCATAGATTCCCAGCCACAGCCAAGCGCCTGTCTTCATAAAACCAATGCCGATGACAATTGTCAAAGACAGCCGCAATCGAAAAGGTATGGAGAGTTTAGACATCTTTAGGTTTTACCACCAACTGAGCAATACCAAAGGCCGCGCCGAAGCTGAAGGCAGACCCTAAAAGTCCAGCAATGCTAGTACCAATAGGCTGTTCTTCTAATCCTTTAACTGTGTAATCGGCTAAAGGAGTAGGATTTTCGATCGCCACAGCTTCTTTATCTTTAAAGCCGTATTTTTCGGCTACCGCTTCTAACCCGTCAGGCCAACTTGAAGCGAACAGCGAAAGCACCCCCGAAATTAATAACACCCCGATTACTGGCACTACCCATTTCTGCAATTGTGGCTGTTGTCCCGGCAGTAAATCCGGCCGCACTTTGACGAGATAAGTTAAAACGCCACCTGTAATTAGCCCTTCGCCAATCCCAATTAAAATATGTACGCCTACCATTGCTGGCAATGCGATATTGAGCCCTACTGTTCCAGAAATTGCCAATTGGATCGCCACACAAATCGAAGCAGCCACAACGCTAAGGGCGGCTGCAATCCCTGCTGCTAGCGGCAAACGATTTCTGGAACCTCCCAACAGTCGCTGCAACGGCTGCAACAGCCACCAGCCCACCCAAATGCCCACTAGCCCCATATTAAAAATATTGGCTCCCAGGGCGGTGATGCCCCCATCGGCAAACAAGACGCTCTGAATTATAAAAACTGTGCTCATCGCTAAAGTTGCCGCCCAAGGGTTCCCCAAAACCACGGAAGCTAGCGCCCCTCCTAACAAGTGGCCGCTGGTGCCTCCGGCTACGGGAAAGTTGATCATCTGGGCTGCAAACACGAAAGCTGTAGTTAAGCCCATGATTGGGGCTTGTCGGAGTCCAAGACTGGCGCGGGTTCGATTCAGGGCAACAGCAATTACTGCTGCACTTGCTATGCCGGTGGCAACGGCTACTGGCGGTGAAAGGAAACCATCAGGTATGTGCATCGATCTATCCCAAACGAGAGAAGTTCCAACTCTTTAGTCAACTATTTTTTACAAAAATTTAAAACCCCCTCTGGGGGCATTAATGCGATCGAGCGATCGGGGGATTAGTGGCGGGCGATCGCTTATTTGATATAGATTAGCGCCTCAGGGGCAGAATTTTGAGGATGATAAATTTTACATTAAATAATCCTGAAGATTTATTCGGATATTTTACCCACCACCCTCACATTGAAGCTTTTTGATAAAAATTATCAATATTTGTTTACAGATTCAACTCCCAAATTGTATTCACCGTCAAGCTCAAACAAGAATATTAAAAAAATATAAAGAATACACTGAAAATCTCTCATTGGTTTTATTTTCACCTCTTGAGAAGAAATAGCATTAAGTGTTTGACGACCGCAACAGTGAAATTAGCAGATAGCTAGTCACAGCCAAAGTATTGCGTTTATAGAAACTAAAAAGTCCGAATTATTGCTAGTTCATATAGTTAGCAGTATGTTTGCGGTTGTCGATCGCGCAAATGTGCGATCGGCTTTGCCCGCACGAGCTGCATTATCCAGAAACTCAAAATACTAATGCGCTTATTCTCAAGTAATTTTCCGGACAACCTACAGGAGGTTTGCCAGTGGTGCAGCGCTCAACCCAAGACTCAACTACCGATTTAGTTCCATCTGAATTTCCCAAACAGTTAGATATCGCTCAAGTTTCTATCTACGGGCTGAGCTTTTTATCTGCTGGTTTATTTCTGTTTTTACCTTTAGTTAACTTATTGCATCCGAGCCCTTGACAGCGGTAGATGGGAACCATTCACGGCATGGCTGCAATGTTGGCATTAGTGGTAATGGTTTATACAGGACATCTAGCATTTCCATTGTTGCGGGGTGTCCCTAAAATCTTGCCGCAAATGCGTACATTAGCCTTTTGGTCAACTCTTTTGAGTTTTTTGGCCATTGCTACTGGCAATTGGGCTTATATGCGGTATCGAGCAGGCATAGATTTCGCCTGAGCTAGAGCAGCGCTGAAAGAAAACTCTCCTCTAGCGCAGTACGTTTTGATGGAATATCACGAATTTAGCGTGCTGTTTACATTGCCTTTAACAGTAGCTTGTGCGTGGATTTTGTGGAACTACGGCGACGCAATTTTAGAGAAAAAAAATCGCCAAAACTAGATGAGCTAGCTCTGAAAGTCTACGATCGCATCGATCGAAGTTGGCAAACTAGCCCTACGTTCAATCAAAATCTAGTGTATCGAGTCAGTACAAGTCAAGATGGGGCGATCGGCATTTTCGAGCCGCTCAATCAACCAGCCAAGGATTACAGCCAAGAAACTCCTTTGCCAAATCTGCTCAAATCTCTCGAAACTAGCAGCAACAATGCAGCACCAGTCGCTAAGTTTACTGTAGTGTTTGCTCCAACTGGAACCTTAGAAGTTAACCCCTAACTCACATACAACATCTATATCCGGTAAGGTGCGCCATCCGCACCTTATCTTTCATTTTTAACTTAAATGTGATATTATAAACAGCGCCCTCTAAGGCATTCTACATCTAAAACAACAAATGAAAGAACTTGACGACAAAAAAACCCAGGAACTGCTATGCACCATCATGGAATGGGAACTAGCAGGTGTCGTGCGCTACACCCACTATTCACTAATGGTGACAGGGCCAAACCGGATTCCCATCGTGCAGTTTTTTAAAGCACAAGCAACGGAATCCCTACTCCACGCCCAACAAGCAGGAGAAATTCTCACCGGTTTAGAGGGGCATCCCAGTCAGAAAATTGCTCCCATCGAAGAAACCTACAAACACTCGGTGAAAGACTTGTTGGAAGAAAGTTTAAATCACGAGAAAAAAGCGCTGAAAAAGTATAAATCTTTACTTGAAGTCGTGGGCGGCTCCAGCGTTTATTTGGAAGAATATGCCCGCAATCTAATTGGGCAAGAAGAATTGCACCAAGTAGAACTGAAAAAAATGCTGCGTGATTATAGTTGATTTAATGATTAGTTAGTTGTTATTGGTTATTGGTTATTGCTTATGAGTTAGTTGTTATTTCCAATGACCAGTGACCAATGCACTCTCCCCCATGCCCCATGATTATAAAAAATGAATTTTAGTGAAGCCGTACCGACTTTTGTAATTACCCTGCGCGAAGGCGTAGAAGCCGCCTTAGTCGTCGGAATTGTACTAGCTTGCCTCAAAAAAGCCGAGCAAAGTCACCTGAATTCTTGGGTTTATGCAGGTGTCGCAGCCGGCATTGCTGCTAGCGGTTTTGTGGGTGTTCTATTCAATGGATTGCTGGCAGCACTATCAACATCAGAGCAGGCTTACGCACCAGTAATTAAACAGCTATTAGAGGGCGTGTTGGGCATTGTGGCGATCGCAATGCTAAGCTGGATGCTAATTTGGATGACTCAGCAAGCGCGCTTTCTCAAAGCAGAAGTTGAAGGGGCCGTTACAGCAGCTTTGACAGAAAATACCAAGGCCGGCTGGGGCGTATTTGGCTTAATTTTTATTGCGGTACTGCGCGAAGGTTTTGAAACAGTTATATTTGTCAGCGCTCAATTTCAACAAGGTTTGAGTCCCGCTTTGGGAGCTTTGGGCGGTTTGACTGGGGCGGCAATCATTGGCGCGCTACTGTTCAAGTGGGGTGTCAAAATTGATATCCGCCTGTTTTTCAAGTTTATGGGGATTTTGTTGCTGTTAATCGTGGCAGGTTTGGCAGTATCTGCACTCAAACATTTTGACCAAGCCGCTGGGATTTTGTCGCAGATGAATAGCAAGTATGCAGCGATTTGTTTTTATTACGATCGCCTCGCACCAGTCCACTCTTGTATTTTAGGGCCTATGGTGTGGAATGCAGCGGAAATTTTGCCCGATCGACAATTTCCAGGAGTGCTTCTCAAAGCACTGTTTGGATACAGAGATCGACTTTATCTCGTGCAAGCAGCGGCTTACACAATATTCTTAGCCACCATCGGCGGTCTTTATTTCCAAAAATTAGGATCTAAGGCGACTCTTCCCAACAAACATACTCAGCCAGCTCGATCGCAAACTCACCCTCAGTAGGTATGCAAGCGGTTGTTATCGGTTGTTTTGCTGATTCCAGAGCGAGACAACAATTAGTACCACAGGCAAAAAATTTACCAAAAATTGTCAGGTTGCGGAATTGATTATTTCACTTTTATATGATATCATTTAATGATTGCATTATTGTTTATTTACTTTATAAATACTTATATTAATATTATTTAATAATACCGTCAATCCCCCAACAAAGCAAACCCTACCCCCTCAAAAAACACAAAAATTTTATAAGCAAAATTAACTAACTTAAAAAATTTACAGTTAACGGTTGACAGGGTTATGCAAAACGCGGACTACCGTTAGGGCGATGCTGTGAAGCCCCAGGCGCACAGTGCAAAAGTTAAGGCTGTTCTTGCCGACCAAAAATCTGCCCCCAGCAAGATTTTTGGTCAACAGTTTTCTGATATGTGCTCCTAGGGCTTATAATTAGTACAAGAATATTTACAGAGCCCCGAAAGTTCTTAATCAACCTTATAATCCTTACATGAAGCTTAAAATTAAAAAATTGTTCGTTAAAGTTACCTGGAACCCCCAGAAGGCTGTAGGATCTGCCATTCGGTTAGCGGTGAGATAAATAATGATGCCCCGGATACTTGTTATTGATGATGACGCGGCGATCGCCGAACTCGTAGCCGTCAACCTAGAAATGGCTGGCTATGAAGTCACCCAGGCAGAAGACGGCATCAAAGGTCAGGCACTAGCCATACAACTGCTCCCCGACCTGATCATGCTAGACCTCATGCTGCCTAGAGTAGACGGATTCACCGTATGTCAGCGTTTGCGGCGTGACGAGCGCACCTCAGACATTCCCGTCTTGATGTTGACAGCCTTAAGTCAAACTCAAGACAAAGTAGAAGGCTTCAACTCCGGCGCCGACGACTACCTGACCAAACCCTTTGAACTAGAAGAGATGCTAGCCCGAGTGCGAGCTCTACTAAGGCGCACAGACCGCATCCCCCAAGCTGCCAAACACTCCGAAATTCTGAATTACGGCCCGCTGACCCTGGTCCCCGAAAGGTTTGAAGCTGTTTGGTACGCTCAGACAGTCAAACTGACCCACCTAGAGTTTGAGTTGCTGCACTGCTTGCTTCAGCGCCACGGTCAGACAGTTTCTCCCAGCGAAATTCTCAAAGAAGTGTGGGGTTACGACCCCGACGACGACATCGAAACTATTCGTGTACACATCAGACACCTGAGAACCAAGATGGAACCCGATCCCCGCCATCCTCGGTACATCAAAACCGTATACGGGGCCGGTTATTGCCTGGAGTTGCC
Source organism: Microcoleus sp. MON1_C5 (assembly GCF_036701875.1). NCBI lineage: Bacteria > Bacillati > Cyanobacteriota > Cyanophyceae > Oscillatoriales > Microcoleaceae > Microcoleus > Microcoleus sp. MON1_C5. The sequence goes on from NZ_JAUBRN010000006.1 coordinate 43,708, forward strand.
CAACAACGAGCAAGTAGCTGAAGAAACCAAATCCTCTGCTTGAGCTAGCGCGCCAGATGCAACAAGCAGTTAAAAATTCCGCTAGAAAAGCCTGAGAGCATTTGCTCTCAGGCTTGGTTGTTTGGAGTTTGAGATGAATATGTCAACAAATAGGCATTAACTCTCTTGATTCGGAAAAAAACAATGGCGCGCCCCCCTCTAAGCCTATTTTTAGAGAAGCTTGTCCATAGGAAAGTACCGGATTTCTTTTTCCACCTTGTCTTTTCCGAGAGGATTGGATAGCTACTGAAACAATACTCTACCCATAATACTCTTTAATAATATTATTTATCAATAAATTTAGAAGTATTCCTTTAGCTGCTATTTTTGCTAACGAGAGACCAAACTCCGCTCAAGCGCCAAAAACAGTCATAATCCTGATACAGCGATGTTTTTTCCTACTGATTTACATACCTAAACTCAAATCAGTGAAAATTTTTCTCAAATACCCCTTGACTAAACTACTAAAATTGTTGATTATCTATATCAATAACCTGCAATCGCTTAGAACTCCCCTGACATCTTTCTCAAGAGGTAAATGGCCGTGACCAGCATGGCAAAAAAATCCTTCTTCGCCGTTAGGGCGATTCACCTAATCAGCTCAGCCTTTCTAGGCTTCGGCGACATCTTTCACTCCCTCAAAGGGCCAGCAACCCTCGAAGCAAGAACTTCTTTCTTTGGCTACACATGGGAAGACGCAGACAAAATGACCACCCTCTTGGGCATCAGCCTAGTTTTGCTGGGTGTCGCTACCTTCTTGTTGGTACCCAAAGCTATGTATTTCGGTGGTTTATGAGTTTAGCTGACGGATATTCCCTAGTAGGAGCAGTTGCTGTGTTGATTCGGTTGCAGGAAAAAGAGTTGACACGGCTGACGGGTTTGCTGACGACGCTGGCATTGATTTGGATTTTGTCGATCGCCCTTTGTGTTGGCGATCGACAAAATCTGGAAAAAGACAAGTCATTCTATTGGCATAAAACTCCCGAACCTGGGAGTTTATTCCCGAGTGGTTTTGTCATCGGTGACACCTCTGCAGCTTTTCTCGGCTATTTGCTGCTAGAAAATATTTCTCCTATAGATGCCATTGTTCGAGGTTTTGTCAATTAACTACTCTGCTGGCGGTTGACATCGGTCGAGCGCAAGCCCGGAGAATTAGGAATTGCGAAACAGACTTTCATCCGCCGACTTGCTGAAAACCTTTTGTCGCTGTTACAGCGCAGTTACACACAGAAAATCGATGGTGCAATTCCTATTTTTTACCTACAAACGCCGTTCATATTTCGGTCAACCTTGAGACAATAACCGTATGACTGTCTTTTTCTAAAATTTATGTATCGCCACTTTGATTATTTTTGTGGAGTCTGTCCGTAACCTTGCCAGAAGGAGCGCATCAAATCAAGCGCTTGTATCCAATTCCTTGTTATTGGGATTTTTTTACTAACGACTACCGCCTCACATTTACAGTGCGTCCGTGCGTTGCTTGTACTGAAGATGCGATCGGTTGCACTGACTTTGACCCTAAGAATTGTTTTACCAATGCTTATCAGCAACATTACTAGAAACTTCACAAAAATTACGCATAAATACCGAAAACTACTTTTTTAGTTCCACTTTTAGCAAGGGGGATAGATGGCTAGCAGATTACCCTTAACTAAAGGGGAAGTCTAGAATTAGATGGATTATCACGGAAAATACACTTTAGGAGAATCTAAAAAAGAGCGCGAATAAATAACAGATAATCCACTAGAAGCCTCGTTCAAGTTTTTTATTTTTTGCGACATGAATTTATACAGTGCTAACTCACTCAAAGTCGAACTAAACCAGAGAGGCTGCCGCCTTACTCCCCAGCGAGAAACTATTTTGAGTGTCTTTCAAAATCTGCCACAAGGCAATCATTTAAGTGCGGAAGAGTTATACAGGACTTTGCAGAATAAAGGAGAACGAATAGGCTTGTCTACTGTCTACCGAACCCTGCATTTATTAGCAAGAATTGGAATTTTGCGTGAACTAGAATTAGCAGAAGGGCACAAACATTACGAACTGAATTTTCCCGAATTGCACCACCACCACCACCTGGTTTGCATTCAGTGTCACAAAACCTTTGAATTTAGCGATGAATCCATTTTAAGAATTGGCAAAAAGCAAGTTGAAAAAGCTGGGGTCGAACTGCTTGACTGCCAACTAACTGTGCGAGCTGTTTGTTTGGAAGCGCTGCGGGAGGGATGGCCTTCTTTGGTACCCAGCAATTGGTTGTGTCCCAGATATCATTCAGAAATTGATGAGGAAATTAGTTGATTTGGATGAAATACACTTAGGTAATGGGGAATTGGTAATTGGTAATTGCTCACTCTTGAACTCAGGTACGGCAATAGCGTTGCAAGGAATGCTAGCGAAGTGATTCTTAGGAAAGCAATCTCACACATTCAAAACCCCTTCTGCTTAGTAGCATGGGAAGGAATGTTAAGGAATGTTAGCGAAGCAATTATTAGAAAAGTAATGTCACGCATTTAAAAATGGTCGCCTTTCCCTTCCCCTTCCGTCAAGCAACCTCAGAATCGCAACGTTGGTGTTCCATCCGAAATATGTTAGCGTACAAACTAGCAACAATCTGTTTACCTTCCTGCGTCAACTGCAAGTAACCGAGAGATTCACTGATGTGAGGATAAATGCCGGTCCAGTAAAACTTAGAGTAGCTTTGCAGCAAGTCGCCCGGATGTCGATAGCCCAAAATTTTAGTAGCACCGCTTTCTTCCAACTCGTAAAACAGCGCGCCAATTTTCTGCAAATATTGCGGGTTGCTGAGCTGACCTATCAAGTCAGCACCGCGCACTAAACTAGAGTAATTAAGTGCATCCTCGTCAGTGTTGCCGTCAAGCACCGAGAAACGAGTCTGTTCTATGTTCTGCTTAATTATCTCAGCATTAATTAGCTTGTGGTTGCCGAAGCGCTCGTCAATGAACAATTTAGCTCTGTCAACTCGGTAAGGAGCTAAGCTAGCCGCTGTTGCACCGGGAGCAAGTGCAATTCTCATGCCATCTTTTCCAGTAGCATACAATCCTTCTGATTCTTGGTCTTGCCGGCAAACTCCTTTGACATATCCGATGTCTTGGCACAGCAAAGAAATGATGAAGTGCAGCCAATCTTCGCAGGAAACTCCGCCCTTGCGAATGTGTTTTCCCCGCAAGATTTCTTGACCGACTAAGCTAATGCAAATGGCGTGTTCTACATTGTGATAAAGAGCGTCGCTGTTAGCGATGTTTTCTAAGGCCATTGCCCCCACCCAGGCAATAATGTCAGCATAGTCTGATTTGTAGCCTCCGTAAGTGCGGCTGTACCCGTTCTGAAGTTGTTCGATGAAAGCCTCGATCAGCAGTTCTGTAGAATTAAACATATCCTATCCTTTTACCTTAATATTGCCTTTCAAGAACGGTGCATCTATTGGGGAGTAGTCTAATTTTATGGATGAGATTTGAACTCACAACTCCTGCACCCCGTGTGTGTTGTGCTCTGTGGGTGGCCATCTCAAAACTCATTGACGCAGCTACGCCCGGGGAGTCACTAAGCAATCTCGCGCCCTGAGTCAAAACTCCCAAGCAACTCAGTCCATCACTGACACCCATCCCCGCCGTACTGCATAGAGCAGCCTGCTGACAATTTTTCGCTCCTCTGAACTTTTTAAACTGTGAGAATTAATTGCGTATTGAATTTGTTGGAACACAGTCCGATCGATCTTACCGGATTTCCAAATGTTCAAGTAAAGTTCGGAAATTTTATATTCAGGAATATAAGCTTTGGTTGTCATCTGCAGTCAACTCAATGTATATTTCTTATTGTCCGGCAATTTTAGATAAGTTTATGTGATGTAGATCGGCTATAGACTGTGATGCGATCGCAGGCTGGAGTTAAGGCGCCTCTCCTAACAATGGTAATTTGATCGAAAAAGCGATATGGCGAGCTTCATAAATTTTGCTGACGCCTGTGACAATCATCATAGTTGCGCCTAAATTATAGGATGTCACATACCATTCTCCCGTTGCGCTCGCCCGCTCCCAACTTGCAGCAACGAAAGAAGTTCGATCGTCCGCCGTGCAAATTTCTTGCCAAAGAAACTCGCGTCGTGTAGAATATAGAGTCTGGTATCCTCACTTACCCATAGATTTTCATTCATCCCGTCCCCCCAGAGGGGAAGGGACTTTCAGTGCGGATGCAGCCAAATCACTATATTCAGCAAAAAGCTAGAAATGCCGTAACTCATGCCCACTATTCAGCAACTCATCCGTTCAGCACGGGAACAAACGCAGAAAAAAACCAAATCGCCAGCTCTCAAGAGTTGCCCCCAGCGCCGCGGAGTTTGCACCAGAGTGTACACGACCACCCCGAAAAAACCCAACTCGGCGCTGCGGAAGGTGGCTCGGGTACGGCTGACCTCTGGTTTTGAAGTGACAGCCTACATCCCAGGGATCGGTCACAACTTGCAAGAACACTCTGTAGTAATGATCCGGGGCGGTCGGGTAAAAGATTTGCCCGGAGTTAGATACCACATCATTCGCGGTACATTAGACACCGCCGGGGTGAAAGACCGCAAGCAGGGTCGTTCCAAGTACGGGGCCAAGCGTCCTAAAGAGAAAAAATAACACGCAGCTCGCCCGATCGTCGAGGTTGGGAAGCAAAAATAAATCCGATCGCGCCGATCGATTGCACGCTCGATCGTCATAGATCGAGATCTGAGCCCAAAACCCCAAACTCAGTCATTCAAAATCAAAAATCCCAAGTAGAACTATGTCTCGCCGCACAGTTATTCAAAAACGTCCAGTTCCACCAGATCCAACCTACAACAGCCGGTTGGTAAGCATGATGGTGAGACGGATCATGCAGCACGGCAAAAAATCCGTTGCCTCCAGCATCGTCTACGACGCCCTCAAAACCATCCAAGAACGCACAGGGGCTGAACCGTTAGACTTGTTTGAAAAAGCAGTCAAAAACGCGACACCCCTGGTAGAAGTCAAAGCCCGCCGGGTAGGTGGCGCCACCTACCAAGTGCCGATGGAAGTGCGTTCCGATCGCGGTACCACCCTCGCCCTCCGCTGGCTGATCAGATTTGCCCGCGCCCGCACCGGCCGCTCGATGGCCGCCAAGCTAGCAAACGAACTGATGGATGCAGCTAACGAAACAGGCAGTGCTATTCGCAAGCGCGAAGAAACTCACCGCATGGCCGAAGCTAACAAGGCTTTTGCTCACTACCGCTACTAACTGCAACATCGGGCATGGAGAAAAGCGCGATCGTGCGGTATAAAAGCATCGGGTGAGAAATTGGAAAGTGTAAGTTTTGAGTGTTGAGATTGCTTCTCTTGGCGCAGTTGCGATTCGTGAAGCAAACTCAAAACTCCCAAAATCAAAATTCACGCACTCAAAATTCACGCACTCTCTGAATCCTCCATGTCGCATCCTTAATATTTTTGTAAACAAATTTTGCAAAAAATATTAAAATGTAACAATAAGCTCCAGAGACTTTTGTAAGTCGCTGGGGAGTGCAAAATAGGGTTACTGTGTAGTATAATAGTATTATAACAGCAACACAAGATTAAGGAGGTAGCTGTGGCACGTACCGTCCCGCTAGAAAAAACTCGCAACATCGGCATCGCAGCCCACATCGACGCGGGCAAAACAACAACAACTGAAAGAATTCTGTTCTATTCAGGCATGGTTCACAAAATGGGTGAAGTGCACGAGGGAACAGCAGTCACTGACTGGATGGAGCAAGAGCGGGAGCGGGGAATTACGATTACTGCCGCTGCTATCACCACCAGTTGGAAAGATTACAAAATCAACATCATCGACACTCCCGGACACGTAGACTTCACGATCGAAGTCGAACGCTCGATGCGAGTGCTCGACGGAGTGATCGCAGTGTTCTGCTCGGTAGGGGGAGTGCAGCCGCAATCCGAGACAGTTTGGCGACAGGCCGATCGGTACAAAGTACCGCGGATCGTGTTCGTCAACAAAATGGATCGGATGGGCGCAAACTTCTACAAAGTCTACGCCCAAATTCGCGATCGAATGAGAGCGAACGCCGTACCCATCCAAATCCCGATCGGCAGTGAAGAAAACTTCCGGGGAATTGTAGACTTAGTGCAAATGAAAGCCTATATCTACAACAACGACACGGGAACCGACATCGAGGAAGTAGAAATCCCCGATGAAGTAAAGGATCTAGCCGTAGAATACCGCACCAAGCTGATAGAGTCGGTAGCAGAAACCAACGACGCCCTCACGGAGAAATACCTCGAAGGCGAAGAGTTAACGGAAGACGAAATCCGCTTGGCCCTGCGTCACGGCACTGTCGAAGGTACGATCGTCCCCATGTTGTGCGGTTCGGCATTCAAAAACAAAGGCGTTCAGTTGTTGTTGGATGCAGTTATCGACTACCTGCCCTCGCCATTGGAAGTTCCCCCAATTCAAGGACTCCTGCCCAACGGCGACACCGCAGAACGATTTGCAGACGACGGCGCGCCCCTGTCAGCCCTGGCATTTAAAATCATGGCTGACCCCTACGGCCGGCTGACCTTTGTTCGCGTCTACTCCGGTATCCTCAAAAAAGGCACCTACGTCCTCAACTCCACCAAGGACAAAAAAGAGCGGGTTTCTCGCTTAATTGTCCTCAAAGCCGACGATCGGATAGAAGTTGAGGAACTGCGGGCCGGAGACTTGGGAGCAGCCTTGGGTTTGAAAGACACCTTCACCGGCGACACCCTCTGCGAAGAAGGAGCGCCCGTGATTCTGGAATCTCTGTTTATTCCAGAGCCAGTCATCTCGGTGGCTGTCGAACCCAAAACCAAACAAGACATGGAGAAGCTTTCCAAAGCCCTCCAGTCGCTCTCGGAAGAAGACCCCACCTTCCGAGTCAACGTTGACCCAGAAACCAACCAGACAGTCATCGCCGGCATGGGCGAACTGCACCTGGAAATCCTGGTAGACAGGATGCTGCGGGAATTCAAAGTAGAAGCCAACGTGGGTCAGCCGCAAGTAGCCTACCGCGAAACCATTCGCAAAGCCGTCCGCGCCGAAGGTAAATTTATCCGCCAAAGCGGCGGTAAAGGTCAGTACGGTCACGTCGTGATCGAACTAGAACCTACCGAAGTCGGAAGTGGCTTTGAATTTGTCTCCAAAATTGTCGGCGGCACTGTACCGAAAGAGTACATCGGCCCGGCAGAACAAGGGATGAAAGAAGCCTGCGAATCGGGTATTGTAGCAGGATATCCCGTGATCGACCTCAAAGCTACTATGGTAGACGGGTCTTTCCACGACGTAGACTCTTCGGAAATGGCATTTAAGATCGCCGGCTCAATGGCGATCAAAGAAGCCGTGATGAAGGCGTCGCCAGTGCTGCTAGAGCCTATGATGAAAGTAGAGGTTGAAGTTCCCGAAGATTACATCGGGAACGTCATCGGAGACCTCAACTCGCGTCGGGGTCAGATCGAAGGCCAAGAGACGGATCAGGGAATTGCCAAAGTTTCTGTAAAAGTTCCACTAGCAGAAATGTTTGGCTACGCCACTGACATCCGCTCGAAAACCCAAGGTCGGGGCATCTTCACAATGGAATTCAGCCATTACGAAGAAGTGCCGCGAAATGTGGCTGAAGCCATCATCGCTAAGAACAAAGGTAACTAACGATTTTGAATTTTAGATTTTGGATTTTGGATGAAATCCAAAGTCTAAAATCTAAAATGTTAAAATCTAAAATCGCTAAAAGAAACAAGGAACAAATCGAGAATGGCACGCGCAAAATTTGAACGGAATAAACCCCACGTAAACATCGGCACGATCGGTCACGTTGACCACGGCAAAACAACTTTGACCGCCGCGATTACGATGACTCTCTCTGCACTAGGTCAAGCAAAGGCTAAGAACTACGCCGACATCGACGCCGCGCCAGAAGAAAAAGCACGGGGTATTACGATTAATACTGCTCACGTCGAATACGAAACCACAGGTCGGCACTATGCCCACGTAGATTGCCCCGGACACGCTGACTATGTGAAAAACATGATCACCGGTGCAGCTCAAATGGACGGCGGCATCTTAGTGGTATCAGCAGCAGACGGCCCCATGCCTCAAACTCGCGAACACATCCTGCTGGCAAAGCAAGTTGGCGTTCCCAGCTTGGTTGTGTTCTTGAACAAAGAAGACATGGTGGATGATGCTGAACTGTTGGAATTGGTAGAACTGGAAGTTCGCGAACTTTTGAGCTCTTACGATTTTCCGGGCGATGACATCCCCATCGTCACAGGTTCGGGATTGAAAGCTCTCGAAGCGATGCTTGCTAATCCCAAGACTGTAAAGGGCGAAAATGAGTGGGTTGACAAAATTTACAAGCTGATGGAAGAAGTAGATGCTTACATCCCCACCCCAGAGCGCGAAGTTGACAAGCCTTTCTTGATGGCAGTTGAAGACGTATTCTCGATTACTGGTCGGGGTACTGTCGCCACAGGCCGGATTGAGCGCGGAACCATCAAAGTCGGCGAAACAGTCGAATTGGTGGGTCTTAAGGACACTCGCAGCACTACGGTGACTGGTGTGGAAATGTTCACCAAGTCTCTGGAGGAAGGTTTGGCCGGCGATAACGTGGGTCTACTGCTGCGGGGGATTTTAAAGGCGGATATTGAACGCGGAATGGTGATTGCCAAGCCGAAAAGCATCATGCCTCACACTCAGTTTGAATCTGAAGTGTACATCCTGAAGAAGGAAGAAGGCGGCCGGCACACGCCCTTTTTCTCTGGATATCGCCCTCAATTCTACGTCCGTACCACTGACGTGACCGGCACGATCGCACAGTTCACCGCTGATGACGGTAGTGAAGCAGAAATGGTGATGCCTGGTGACCGGATCAAAATGACTGTTGAGCTGATTCACCCGATCGCGATCGAACAAGGAATGCGCTTCGCTATCCGCGAAGGCGGACGCACCGTCGGCGCCGGCGTTGTTTCCAAAATCCTCAAGTAGGAATCCGATAACAGCTTAAATAGCAGAAAAGCCGCCAAATTTAATCAGGCTTTTCTGCTATTTAGTGATTAGTTATTACTCAGAAGTCTGCTGTTAGCAGTTAGCCCAAAGACAACTGCAAATAGACGACAGACAACAGACAACAAACAACAAACTGAACCTCGAAAATTCAAGAAACAAAAATGGCAACAATTCAACAACAAAAAATTCGCATTCGCCTCAAAGCTTTCGATCGCCGAATTCTAGACGCATCCTGCGAAAAGATTGTAGATACAGCAAATCGCACAGCAGCCACAGCGATCGGCCCGATTCCCCTACCGACAAAACGGCGGATTTACTGCTTGCTGCGCTCGCCCCACGTAGACAAAGATTCTCGCGAACACTTTGAAACCCGCACGCACCGCCGGATTATCGACATTCACCAGCCATCAGCCAAAACAATTGACGCTTTGATGAAACTGGATTTGCCAGCCGGCGTAGATATCGAAGTCAAGCTGTAGATTGACCTATCTCAAACGCAGAAAGAAGGATCAAAGGGAAAAGCATTTGTTCCTTCTTTTTGCATAAAGTTCCCTAGTCATTACTTATTAGGTATTAGTTATTAGTTAATAATCAACAATAATTTTGGCTCCGGCACGAACTTAAATAATTATTCTTAATTAAGGGGCGATCGCTACAAAAACGCTCCTTGAGCAGTCGCTATCATCGCATTCAGCATCACTTAGTTCAGCAAAAAGGTATATTTAGCATTTTGACGAAATAACGCCTTTGTCAAGCTGCCAGCACGGGCGATCGCGATCGGTCGCTCTAATCCGCGTCGCAAAAGCCCGATCGCTCCTGCCCCGGAATTGCCTTTAATCAGTTAAAGTAAGAAAAATAAGCGCAAGTACCGTCACTTTTGAGCGACAATGGCATCCTCTTCCTCTGTAGCAGTTCGCGAACTCCCCTTATTTCCGTTGCCGGAAGTGGTTCTATTTCCAGGTAGGCCACTCCCGCTGCAAATCTTCGAGTTTCGCTATCGAATCATGATGAATACGATTCTGGAGGGCGATCGGCGTTTCGGTGTACTCATGTGGGACCCCAACCAAAACAAAGTCTCCGCCGTCGGCTGTTGCGCCGAAGTGATTCACTGCCAACGCCTACCCGACGATCGCATGAAAATTATGACTCTCGGACAGCAGCGGTTCCGAGTTCTCGACGCCGTTCGGGAAAAACCCTATTTAGTCGGTCTAGTAGAATGGATTGAAGACGAACCGCCGCAAAAAGACCTCAGACCTTTGGGAAAAGATGTCGAACAACTGCTGAGAGATGTAGTTCGCCTCTCCAGTAAATTGATGGATCAGCCGATCGACCTGCCCGAAGACATTCCCAGTTTGCCTACAGAATTGTCCTACTGGGTAGCCAGCTACCTTTACGGCGCAGCCACAGAACAGCAAACTCTTTTAGAATTGCAAGATACTGCTGCGAGATTGGAACGCGAAACCGAAATTTTGACTTCTACTCGCAATCACTTGGCAGCGAGGACTGTACTTAAAGATACCCTCAAGTAGCCAATTTGCCTAGGAAAAAGCACGATCGGTTTGACCTGCATTGAAGGAAGAATTACACACAAATCATACCATTTTCGATTTGCGATTTTCGACTGGGAATGAGTTATGAACTAAGAGTTCGGAGATTGCCTACAGTTCCATTCTTTTTGGGAACTGGTATCTGTTTAATTCTTAACTTCAAACAGGTTCGGATAGGTTCCTTATAGCAGTAACTTGTGTTAGACAATCACGACCAACCGAAACCATACGATGCAGTTAGAGGCGGTCAACTGCCACCTCCTGTGGGCGGTGTAGTGCTCGGCGGACTAGCAGGAGTTAAACATCGGCTGTCTAGTTCTGTCAGCGAACATCGAATCGCCGCCCTGAGAGAGACATTGAATTACGGCGATGCCGGCTTAAAAATAGTCATCAACATTTGTCAAAGCGAAACAGGGCCAGTGCAGCGGGCTGCCTGCGATTTGCTTCGACAAAGGCTGAATTCGATCGCCCGCGAAAAATTACAGGCCTTTGTAGCTTCAAGTTCAGATTCCGAAGCTAAGGTAGATAGCAGTGAAAAAATATTAAAGCACTCATCGGGTGCAGTCTCAGAAAAAAATTACGATCGGCAAATGTCCGAAGCACAGTTAATATTTGAGACAGTTACGCAGCAAATGCAACCAAATTTGTTGCTCTTAGAAGCACTGGTAGCCTCTGTAGAACGCGAAGAATTTACCAGCGAACTGATGAATCTTTGGGAACTATTAATCTTAGAAATTCAGGAACCTCTCAAAGAACTGCGTCAGGCTGTTGGCACTGCGATTTCCGCCCAACTGCGGATTCAGTGGCTGTACAATCAAGCTGAATCTCAAGCCAACCAGTGGCAGCAGCGAGCTTTGCTAGCTCTTCAGACACAGGATGAAAATTCAGTCCGCCTCGCCGCGGTTCGCAAGCAGGTTCAAGTCGATCGGGCGGCAGAACTAAAAATTGACTTAGACTACCAAACTGTGCGAGTAGAAAATCTCAACCGCAACTTGCTGGCTTTGGAAAGTAAGATTGCTCAAGCTAATTCCAAGAAAGAGATCCTCAAGATGCAGCTTCATTTTGCTAAGGTACAGCAGCAAATAGACTTCACTTTCAGCCAAGTCAATAGTATATTTTTTAGTCCTTAGTTGTCGGATTCTCAGGTTATATATTGCGTGATCTCAAACTTGTCTGACGCAAAAATGTATAGCCCCACTTAAAATTGCCTCATCTAGCTTCGCTCCTTCGAGATTAGCCCCGCATAAAAATGCCCCGCTCAAATTAGCACCGCTTAAATCAGCACCGCTCAAATCTGCCCCCTCAAGGTTAGTTTCACACAAAAAAGCGTTTCTCAAGTTGGCTGTTCTCAGGCTTGCGCCCCGCAGTTTTGCCTCACTTAGATTCGCTCTTTCGAGGTTTGTATTGTCCAAGCAAGCATCTAGGAGATTCGCTTCCATCAGGTTTGCCGCGTACAAGGATGCTCCGCTCAAATTAACACCAATCATTTTGGTGTCGCTCAAGTTTGCCTTTTTCAGGTTTGCCTCAATCATGTCAGCTCCTGTTAATCTTGCGAAAGTTAGATCTGCTCGGCTCAGGTTAGCCCCATTGAGTTTTGTCATCACCAGGCAAGCATTCTTGAGCTTGGCAGCTATTAAGTTTGCCCCCCTTAAGTTTGCCAAAGCAAAATTTATTTCTTTGAGATTCGCGCAGGCTAGATTAATATGAATTAGGAAAGCTTCTCGCAAAGAAGCCTCTTTCAAGTTTGTTTCATGAAAATTTCTTTCTCCGGCTGCGTATCGCTTGAGAAGTTCATCAGCATTCATCTCACCAGCCTCCTAAGTTTTACTTAAAAAGTATAGTACATAAAAAGAAATTATACTACTGACAGCAAGCTGTAGCAACCAAAGATTTTTAAAGTTTCTGTGTGATTTTTTAATTCTTCGAGTGCCGATCGAACAAATGCTTGGCAGGCGTTAGCCTCAACGTCCATAAAGAAAATATATTCTCCGAGCGATCTTTTAGTCGGTCTAGATTCAATCCGACTTAAATTAATACCCCGACTGGCAAATACTTGCAAAGGTTTTACCAGTGCTCCCGGCATATTGGCAGGTACGCTAAAAGCTAGTGAGGTATGGGTGCAATTAGACGGTGAAGCATCGAGGATCAACTTAGAAGCAGATTCTGTAATGGATTTAATGGATGAGCGCTCCCCTGGTTCTACGTTTGCGATTTCTCCAAAACTCCTGCTGAGTACCCAAAATCGAGTGTAATTATCGGGATAATCATTAATGGGTTGAGCTAACACTGGCAAATGGTAAAGTTCAGCAGCTCTTGGCGAAGATATCGCTGCTACATTTCTATCTTCCAGATATTGCAATGCTTCCGTGGTAGAATTGGCCGGAATTAATTGAGCTGAGGGAATAAACTGCCCCAACCATACCTGACACTGAGCTAGCGCTTGCGGGTGAGAGTAAACTTTTTGAATCTCGTTAAAATTTTTAGCATTAGATACCAGAGCGTGGGAAATTGGCAAAACTAAGGCGTGTTGAATGCGGAGTTGATCGAGTCGCCACAGTGTATCTAAGGTGACAGTCACACTGCCTTCGATCGAATTTTCAACGGGCACAACTGAATAGTCAACCTGCCCTACGGCCGATGCCTCTAGCGCTTGGGAAATGGTGGAATAAGGACACAGGGTGCATTCCAAGTTAGTTTTCAGGCTCAACCAATTGACATAAGCTAGAGCCGCTGTTTCTGCATTTGTACCAACAGGGCCGAGATGTGCGATCGAAATTTTCATTTAGAGGCAATTTTAGGTTACAAATGTTTGCTTTACTCTCATCAGCTAGGAAGTATGATGAAAAATTAGCAATGTCCCGAAAGCTTTTATCGGTGATTTCTCGGATGACATTGCTGGGTACACGACTTAGTGCGCGACTTATGTCACCTTAGAAAAGGTGATACTTTATTAAGATATGCTTAGGAATCCTATATTTTGATATTTTCTCATGTATACCCGCTTTAATTCTTCCCAATCCGTTGAGATCGCCGTACCAGAGGAACGGGTTCCCATTCAACATTATCTGCGCCAGCCGAGGCGACTGGTGAACGCCCTTGTCGATCAAAGTCGCACAGAACAGCTAAGCGATGACTGTTTCCGCCTAAAAATGCGACCGTTACAATTTATGATGCTGAGCCTTCAACCCACAGTAGACATGAGGGTGTGGGCGCAGTCGGACGGCACAATCAATTTGGAGTCCGTCGCCTGCGAAATTCGCGGCGTGGGTTATATCAACGATCGCTTTGCTCTCAATCTCAAAGGACAGCTTTGTGTACACCAAAGCAGCGGCGTAGCATACTTGAGGGGAAAAGCGGATTTGGAAGTGCAAGTAGAGTTACCGCCGCCGTTTTGGCTGACGCCCAAACCCATTTTAGAAGCAACGGGGAATGCTTTGCTCAAGAGCGTACTGCTGAGCGTCAAACAGCGGTTGATGCACCAGTTGCTCTCGGATTACCGCCGGTGGGCAAGCAGTGAAACTGAGGTAACATCGATAGAGATCCCCCCAATCCTATCTTTAGAAGGGTGAAATCCTACTAGAGAACCTGTTAATTAATGTATAGGGATATTTAGGCACCAATGAGGCCACTTACCACAATATTAGTTAGACGCTCGAATTGGGCCTCTGAGCTTTGTTTGAACTAGCCTGCAATAGATAGCTGCCGATCAGTCCAGATCGATTTGAGTGAGCCCTCCATGTTCATCGTCTTCGATTATTCCCACGACCCCAGGCCAAGCAGTTGACCTGTTTTTTGAAACTTCCTCCTTTTGACGGAGGTCCTGCTGCGGTGGCTTGATTATTTTGCCCGGTTGATTCGTGGCGGCCACCCCAATCCTGATTTTTGGCCCGGAGTTGCCCAAGCGAATTGTCATCCCGTCCACAACTGACACCTGAGCGATCGGTCTATCATCTACATAAGTGCCGTTAGCACCAAAATTAATAATTTCCCAGCCATTGGCGTGATTCCACAGCTCTACATGGTGGCGGGAAACTACAGCGCTGTAAATAATTACATCATTGTCGTTCGATCGACCGATCCGAACCACCGGTTCAGCTTCAAAACACCAACTTTGAACCGCTACAGACTGGATAGGATGTAAAAGAGTTAAGGTAATCACTGATGTTTTGACACTCCACCGCCAGACAGAAACGGGGATACTTCCAGAGAGATTTTTTGGGAGAAAACTGCAAAAAATTTGATTTTTAAAGGCGTCGTCAGTGCGCCATGATTCCCTCGCTCTGCCGTAAAATTTGAACTTTTGGCTGCTTGAGGCAGTTGAACCAACTTTTGATGGTTAGCTTTTGGCGCAGACGCAAATTTTTGCTGTCCTCGGTAACAACCAAACACGATGTTATTAATCGGGTGAACGTCCCAGTGATTGACAGCGGTCTTAACCGCTTGATTAATGTGGTCTGGGAGGGAACGATTGTTCGCATGGGTGAGCCGCTCAATTCGATCGGCCAAATCACCCTTTTCCCGCTGACGAACCAGAGAATTTAACTCAGACCCGCGCTGGTTGCAGCGCTGATTCGAGTTCTCGATCGGGCGACAGTCAACGATCGAGGAATCGCTGTTTGTAAAGAAAGAAGTTAACCAATTATTAATGCTGGGGGCTCTACATAAAATACTTGTTGGTTGTATCAAACAGCATAGGTCTTTTTGAGTTGCTAACATTTTCCTTATTGATGCGATACCTTTAAAATACAATGCTTTGAGCAGCACTGGAATTTTGAGGGACAACACATCAATCTCTCATAGCGAAAATACCGATCGACCTTCCTCGCGCGCGTCGGCCCAAAATGCGCTCGGCAATTAGTCGCAGGGCGAGCGGGAAGGCCAAACTTCAGCTCAAATCTGACTCGGGCGGCTCCGGGTTCGGCTCTGGCGGGACAGATTCTTGTCTTTGCCGCTTCAACTGTGCAACTTTTTCTTGAGCTACATCCCTGACTTCTAGAGCTTTATCTTGGAATTTTTCCGCGAGACTTTGAGCGCCCCGCTTCACACCTGCCACATTTTTGAGCGTTCTGTCGAAATCTTCATGTAAAAACTCTGCTACCAGACCGACTTTTTTGTGCAGTCCCTCCGCGTACTGCACTGGCTCCGATACAGCAGCTTCAGAGACGATCGCCCGCTTGCTGCCGATGGTCGAAATAGCTGCCACAGGTAACAAGTAAATGTCGTCTAAAACACCGCGCCAGCCGCTCGATTTAAATAGGTAGTGGGTGACTGAACCCGTGCGGACATCGAATAGGTAGTCAACCACTGCACCTGCCTGATTCCCAGCGTCCGTGAGCACCTCAAGCCCGATCGGACAAACAGCTTGTTCCGGCTGATGCAATTCTGGCAGTTCCGGGTTAATGGTGACAAAAACATTTTCCCCCACCGTATCAACTTGCGCCCAAGCGAACCAAGTTTTTTTGCTGCCCAAAAGTCCCGACTTGCAAGTAAAGCCGATCGCCCGTTGGGAGTGAGCATCGAGCCAAACCCGATCTACCCTGCCGACCTCTTCCGCCGTTCTGCGGTCGATCGTGCGGCGGTTGAGCAGTTCGCTGCGCCTAACAATCTGTGGTGATGTACTCATAAATAAACTCCTGAGTGCCGCCTTTGAAAAATGTCGATCGTCCAAAGAAGCCGGTTTAATATTCTTCTTCCGAATAATGGCGAGTATGATCTGCCTCCGTTAACTCCTCCTCTTCCCTGGAAGTGCCAACTTCTTTTTGGTCGGGAACAGGAATCGTGCTAATTTGCACGGCGCCCGAGGGAGCGTGAATTTCCTTAGCCTCCCTTGGCTTGACGCTAATTTGTCCTAACTGGACTGAGGACTGATTCGGGCCTACGTTGATTTGAATTTTCGGACCTGAGCGAGCCAAGTGAACGATCAGACCGTCCACAATGGGAACCTTAGCGATCGGCTTACCATCGAGGTAAGTGCCGTTGGTACCTAAATTGATCAGTTCCCAAGTTATGCCGCTGCGCCGCAATTCGATGTGGCGACGAGAAACCACAGCGCTAAAAAGAACGACGTGGTTTTCGGTCGAGCGCCCGATCCGGACGACCTGCTCGTCTTCAAAGATCCAACTGCGGACGGGTATAGACTGGAGTGGATGTAGCAAGGTCAGCTTAATCACATTGGCAGCATTGAGTTTTGGTAGAGCGCCTCAAGATGCGATTTTAGATTTTAGACTTTCGATCGCCCAATCCAAACTCGCTCTAAGAGATTTGAAATAAAAAGGTAACCAGGTCTCCTTTGCCCAGAGAGATGCGGTCTCCCGGTCGCAACCGGTGGCGGTTTCCCTTGGGTAGCGGAGTATTGTTGACGTAAGTGCCGTTGGAACTGCCTACATCTTCTAGGTAGCAAGCATCTCCCTCCACCCGGAGATTTGCGTGTACCCGAGAAACTATCTCAGAATTAGCAAATCCCGAAACATCAATATCCGGCGGTACTAAGTCATTTGGCTTGCCTATGTGAACCACAGACAGACTGTGAGGCAATTCCATCGGCGTATTTGTCTGAACGTGTAGCAGGCGGGCCGACTGCTGTTGCAGTTGAGTTTTAGCTACACCTGCTGGCTGTGGGCCCGGAACCGTAGGAGAGATATTTACTGGTGTTGCCACCGATTCAGTTGTAACAGGAACCGAGGGCGATGGCGGGGGATCGGGAATCGTCGGAATGCTGGCGGGAGTTTTTTCCAAGTTGAGCCCCTTATTCAGGGTAACTAGAGGTTCCATTGCCATCAGGGGATCGGGTGGGACTAAATCCGGCGCCGGTGACGATACCACTGTGGGGCCTACAGGCGAGAGGGACGGTACTGTCACCTCAACTTCTGGAACTATGGAACCCGGACGCAAGTTAAAGCCACACTGGCCGCAAAATGCTGCATCTGTCTGAACTGCTGCACCGCAGTTCGAGCAACTTGCGGTAACAGGTAAAGGCGTGTAGCAAGCCTCACACTGGCTGGCCCCGTCGGGGTTCTGGTGATTGCAATTGGGACAGACAATCATCGATTTCTCCTTGCTATCGGCCAGATTTTCAAATCAGCCTCATAAAAATACTCGTGTATATGGTCAAATTTTAACTTTAACCGCCACAATTCTTATATTGCTTCGCTAATACTAGCAACTGAGCTGACGCCGTGACGTTAGCTGTGATGGGCAAGATTGAGTTAGTGATAATGCTGACTGTGTTGGCACGCTTGTGGCTCTGTCGGCTATTTTACTGCTTCGCCAGCCGCCGCATCGAGCAGCCACCAAAGTTCGCCCTCTGGTTGAACGAGTCTGGCTGGATAGGTCATTTCGTCGGCTGCGGGGGCAAAAATTTGAGCTAGGGCGGGTTGTTTGCTGGCTCCTGCGACCATGAACATGACGCACCGGGCCCGGTTGATTAAGGGGACTGTAAAGGTAATGCGGGGTTGACCGTCTTTGTTGCCGACAGTTACTAGGGCATCCCGGACTTCCAAGGCTGCTGTGCCAGGAAATAGAGAGGCTGTGTGGGCGTCGTCTCCTATGCCCAATAAAATGATGTCGAAGGCAGGAAACTCGCCCTCGGATACTTTGAAGAACTGCTGTAATTCGGTTTGGTGCGCTGCAGCGTCGGCTGCGGGGTCGCCGGCGCCTGTGGGCATGGGGTGGATGTTGCTGGCGGGGATATTCACTCGATCGAGCCACGCGAGGCGCGCCATTTTTTGATTGCTGTCTGGGTGTTCTGGGGGAACGTAGCGTTCGTCCCCCCAGAATACGTGAATTTTGTCCCAAGGCAGGTCTTGGGCTGCGATCGCTCTGTAGAGGGGTTCCGGTGTGCTTCCGCCCGCTGCGGCGATCGTACAAAGTCCGCGTTCTGCTATGGCTTCTGAGATTTTCGACAGCACAATCTCCAGCGATCGATCTATTAGTTGTTCCCGATTTGCTAATACTTCAACTACTTTTTTCATTAATTTCCTCTCAACTTTCCTTGGGTGTTATTCTCAGCAATTGCCAATTTTACCTTGACATTTTGGTTTGACATTTTGGTTTGAGGTCGAGCTGCTGACAGACCCGGCAGACCTGGCACCGCATCGCATAACATTTTATCATCTTATGCCCCTTGATTTGACGAAAGCAAGACATATTTCTACCAGTGCTTTATGGATTTTCACCCGTTGCATTGAGCTTTCGCAACTTTCAATCAAAAGTTTGAGCCTACTCGGAGCATCTCTGCAGAAAGTAAAAAGCGTTTTTTGGGAGTCCGAGCTGTCCCGCACAGCAAAGTCTATAAATATAGCGAGCCGGACGATCGCACGCCGACAGTAAAAGCCAAACCGAGATCCTCCCGATCGCACTTACCCCGGCATAGCAAAAATAATCAAGATTGATGTGGTAGACTAGGAAAAATAGTTTTAAATCCGCACGCTCGGATGGAAGCAAAACTATGTCAATTATTAAGCGATTTCCTACATCTGCCCGCTATCTAATAGCGCGGTTGCGCCACTGGATCCAACCGGCGGTTTGGGCTCCCCTAGCCGTCCTCTGTGCAGGGGGGTTATTTATCTGGGAGGTATCTGTAAATCCCGAAAGGTTGAGCATAGATGGCGAAGAAGTACCAGCCTCAAACTCTCCAGCTTCGCTATCGGGGCTATCTGCTGAAGATACCGCCATTGCGGCTGAAATCGACAGCTTACCAGTGCTAGTCAATCAGTTTAATGGCTCTACTGCTTCTGAAGTGAACTTGTTAAATTCATCAGTAGTAAAAAGCAAAGGTTTATTCGAGGAACTTCGAGCTCGGGGCTTAGAAACTCCTCAGCCATCTTCAGCCCCCAAGCGGGTAGGAAGCGGCGGATTTTTGCCTGTGCCAAATTTAGCAAATCCTGCTGTCGATGATGCCGGAAACAATAACCCTCAAAATTCCAGCTTGCCAAGTTCAAACGCAACATCAGCATTGAGTTTATCTGGCAGTGGGAGACTGACTTCCGGGATAAAAACGATCGAGCCTGAGTCTGGGGGTACAGCGACAGCAACTTTATCGCAGGGGTCGAGTGATGCTAATTCAGATAAAAAAAACGACAATTCTCTGCCTTTGAGTCCGCTGCAAGCAGCTATGAAAAAATACGTCGTTGCTAACACTTCGGCAACGGTGGCGGAGGCTGAGAAAACTGGAAACTTGCCTAAATTGCTCGATCGACCGGCTTCCGATCCGGCTGCTGTAAATGCGACAAATTTGCTCCCAACGACCGCTAAAGCTCAAGCTGGAGCAAATCCTGTGAGTGTTCCCACAGCACTTCCCCCACCTGTGGCTCCAACAACTACTGTGAGCAAGGAATCTCAAGAATTCTTAAACCCCACAGCTACAGTCCCTGAACCCTTGGCTGGGTTAAATTCCCGAGTACCGAGCCTCCCCGAAATTAATGCAGCGGCTCCAACGGTGGCTTTGCCGAAAAATCCCTACCAAACTAATTTATCTGGCTCAGGCTTCGCACCTGAAGTTCAACCTGTGGCTCTTCCAGTAGCCACACCTTCACCAACACCTCTACTTCCAAATGTCGGTCAATCTCCCTTTGCGAGTGGGATTGGGGGAAGCAAGATAATTAGCCCTCAATTCTCTCCCAATTCAGCGAATTCTCAATTTCAAACAGCTCCACCGAGTCAGCTTAATTTGCCGGAGCCACCTAACTTTGGAGTGGTTCCCCAAAATACAAATCAGGGCGTGCAGCCCATTCAACCTCAACCTTTTTCTACACCCCGCTCCCTGCGTCCGGGACGCTATATTGGCGGTGGCGAAATCAATACTTTTTCTAATCCTTAAATGAAGGAAGTTCGGCCAAGAAAACGATATTATCAATTCCCAATACTTAGGCTACGCGGTTCCTGCCCTTGGACTTAGGTTCTCCTCAGCGTAGGCGAAGGGCTCGCGTAGCCGAAGGGCAGGGAGCCGAAGGCAGTGAAAGGGCAGTACAACTTCCCAATTACCCATTCCCAATGTTAGTGGTAAAACTTACCTAGCCGCGGCCCGCACCAACAACAATCCTCCGATTCCCAAGCCAAACAGGATCGGCAGCCAAGCCGACAGAATCGGAGTCAAAACAGCTTTCACGCCCATAGAACTGGTCATGAAAGAAAATACATAGTAAGTGAAAATCACAACCACGCTAATACCAAAACTCGTACCCTTGCCGGAGCGGCGTGGTTGAGTTCCCAAAGCGGCTCCCACTACACCAAATACCATGCACACGAAAGGAAAAGCATATTTTTCTTGAATTCGCACCTTTAATTTGCGAATTTGCGGTTCGTCGCCGCTGTTTTTAAGGATATCCAAACGCTCTAAAGCTTGGGCAATGTTCATTTCCTTGAAATCCCGCGCTCTAGCAGCTAAATCTAAGGGCGTGCGGGGGAGTTGCAACTGCTGGTGTTGAAACCTAACTATATTGCGGTAAGAACCGTCAGGAGCAACTATATAAGCGGTTCCGTTGAAAAAATCCCAGGTATTTTCTGAGGGATTCCAAGTAGCTGATTCTGAAGAAACGATTTGATTGAGGCCTGGGGTGGAGCGATCGATAATTGTTAAACCTTTCATTCGCTGGCCGTCAAACTGTTCTGCATAAAAAAAACGGGCCAGGGTTTCGTCGCCGCCTTTTTCTGGTTTGCGAAATTCTGTGTAGATAATATTTCTATCTTGAAATATCGGTTTTTCTCGCTTCAGGGCTCTGTCTAAAGTCAGAGTAGCTCTGTAGCTGGCGGCGGGTACAACTAACTCTTGCAAAGCAAAGGTGAAGCCGGCAACAATTAAACTCATAATCACTGCAGGCAGTATCAATCGGTAAACGCTAACTCCGCAACTGCGGAGGGCGATGAGTTCGCTGTCGCTGGACATTCGGCTGTAGGCCATTAAGGTTGCTAGCAGCATTGACATGGGGAAAGCCAATACTACGAAGTAGGGAATTTGCAGGAGAAAAATTTCTATGGCGGCGGTGTAGGGGAGGCCGGATTCTGTTACTCTGCGGACTAATTCAAATAAGGCTCCAACTGTGACGGCGACGGATGTAAAGAGTCCGACGCCAAAGAGAAATGGCCCGATTAGTTCTTTGGTAATGTACCAGTCCATTACTGAAATTCTCGGCAGCCAGTTGATGGGATTCAAAGAATTGGATATTGCTATTTTCATAGTGGCGCGTTGTCGCAGATTGTTCCTCAATCTAAAATCTAAAATCTCAAATTCGACGGTTTGCCGAAGGCATTCAAAAGACTATCGCACGAAGCTGTCGCCCAAGTAATACTGCCGCACCAAAGGGTTGCTGTAGAGTTCTTCTTCTGCCCCGGAGGCTAAAATTTGGCCGTCTCGCATGATGTAGGCTCGATCGGTAATTTCGAGGGTTTCTCGGACGTTGTGATCTGTGATGAGGATGCCGATTTTACGATCGCGCAATTTAGCAATAATGGTTTGAATTTCGTCTACGGCGATCGGATCGACGCCTGCAAACGGTTCGTCTAAAAATAGGAACATCGGCCCGTCTCGTCCCGCGGCTAATGCTCTGGCCAGTTCAGTCCGCCGCCTTTCTCCCCCAGATATTTGAATTCCCAAACTCGATGCTATTTTTTCTAAGCGAAATTCTTGCAATAGGAAATCGACTCGATCGCGCCATTCCCAGCGCGGTACTTGAGTTTGTTCTAGGACTAACAAAATGTTGTCGCGCACGCTCATGTTTCGGAAAATGCTTGCTTCTTGAGCGAGATAGCCAATTCCCAAATGCGCTCGCTGGTGCATCGCCAATTTAGTGATGTCTAAATCGTTTAGCCAAACGGTGCCTTGATTTGGTTTTTCTAATCCGGTTGCTATGTAAAATGTGGTGGTTTTGCCGGCACCGTTGGGGCCTAGCAGTCCTACGATTTCTCCTTGGGCTACCGAAAGGTTGACGCGACTGACTACATTGCGTTTTCCGTAGGATTTGTGAATATTTTCGAGTACAATTTTCATGTTCGCTCCCGGCAACCTCTACAAGCTAAATTTCAGACTGCGGCTTTGTGCGATCGAGTCTCTAATTTAAATTTTACCTTTTCAAGTTTGTTACTTTTCTAAAGACGAAATTTCGCATCTATCCCAAGTAGTATGTTTTGGCTGAGGCGAAATTTCGCTGCTGCGAGCCGCTTTTACCGGGGGGCTGTAGTTGGACGTGGGGAGCCCACTGCTTTTTGGGCTGCTGCATCTTGTTCCGGGGCAACCAGATAGACAGATTCTACCTGTCCTGGGTTGTTTGGCAGGGCAATAAACCGCCCTTCGTCAATGAGGTATGTTATGGTTTCGCCGCGCAGGCTGTTGCCCTGCTGCAATACGTAAACATCTCCGCTGAGAATGATCCGGCGCTCGCGGCTGAAGTATTGTGCTTGAGCTGCGGTTGCTTGTATTTGGCGGGCTGGATAGTTGATTTGGACGTTGCCGCGGGCTGTCACGATGCCGGTTTTGGAGTCGGCTTCTTGAATGTCCGATCGCACACTGAGAGTGCGGGGCGGCCCGGCTTGCGGGTAAGTGGGAGAGGCAATCGCGCCTGCCAGAGTCAGGGGCAACAGCAGCGATAATCCTTTGAATATTCTGGAATTGAGTAGTTTAGCGGAGGGCATCATAAGCTTGGAGCCTCAAAATTTGTGAAATTGCTGAAGGGCATTCTCTCCAGTTAGGTATTTTATCTTAACGGCCAGAAAGATTCCCGTGAGGTCGATCGATTGACCCGAGAGTCTCAACCAATTATCCTAGCAAGACAACAGCGAATTTAATTGATTATTTTGCTGAGTGGCTGCAACTGTCTTAACCGGGAACGGGCAAGAGGCTCGTTCCACAGCAAATTAATATACTTGGGCAGCCGGCAAGAAAGCCAGCCCTCCTCTGTGTAGAGGCCAAGTATACTGCACACCCTAATACAAACATTTATTTAACTTTTTGGTAGTTTGATAATTCGCGGCAATTGCAAGCCTGCAACTTCTGTACCTGCGAACAACTGTTGAAATTTAGCTACTTCTTCCGGGCCAGCTTGTTGCAAAGCGCTCAAAAGTTTAGCACTTCGTCCGAGCAAGTCTTCAACGGCAATTCCGGCATAACTCGGCTGATAATAACTGAGCCGATTTATTCCTTCTCCCAGCAAGATTACCGCACCGCGCCAGTTTTTATTTCCTAAGTGATAAAGCGCGACCGAAATTTGCAATATTCCCTGATAAAACCTTTTTTCCGGCTCGCCGGCTTCCATCCACAAAGCCTCTAAAGTATCGTGACAAGCGTAAAATTCTTGGCTGTTAAACTGTTCGATACCTTGCCAAAAGTCGAGCGGGATTTCCTCTATCATTCGATTGGAGATTGGGGATTTTCGATTGCGGATGTGTCTGTGAGTAGGCGGCGATCGATTTTTTTTAAATAGCTAAGTCTTAAAAATAGGAAAAATAACGACCTCTTTTCACAACTACTGCCATTTAACGACCGCCTACTTAACCGATTACATAGTCTCTCTGACAGCTTTAATCTGATCCATTCCTATTTCCTGATTAGTTCCAGCGAAATCGTTATCTGGCGTCAGAAATAACATACAGTGACACTCTTTGCGCTCGCGCATGGGAATGCAGGGACAGTTCCAGTAGGCGGCTTTTACTTCGGCTTCTTTATCTTCGTAATGGCGACAAGGGCATAAGGGAGCGCCTAGTTCATCTTTGTGTTTTGCTAGTCCTTCTATCACGACTGCAGTGACGGAAGGCTCGGAACAAAAGTAAGTTCCCGTGCGCTTGGCATAGGTTTCGGAGAAATTCTTCATCGCCTCCAAAGTTTTTTCGTTGGAGAGTTTAGATTTTTCTGTTGTGTTCATAGTTAAGGATCGGAGTTGAGGATGCTACGAGCTTTTAACAATTGTAGCGCAGAATGTGATTTTAAACACTTGTATATTTCTGTTTACTTACAAGGAGGAAAACCTTGACAAAGATTTAGTTTTAGGTTGTTGGTTTTTTACTGGTTTTTGTCTATCCGGGAGGGCGCGGGAAACTGGTGGCAGACCCGGTTTTTGAAGCAGCCAAAAGATTTGGGCGATCGATCGCCCTCAACAATCATCCCCCAAAGGGGATAAAAATCGGATAATATAGCACAGCGCTGTCCTTGTTAGTGGCATCTGATGGCAACTTCCCCGAACCGCACCCGCACCCGCGATCGAAAATCTCCTCCGTCTGGGCTGATTTGGCCGGCTGACACCGAGTTAGTCGGATTAGTGTTTGAATTGACTCCCGGCGCTGCTAGCTATCTGTACGCGCAGTATGCTATAGGTTTGCACGCTTGGTTTTTAGGTCAAGTACACCAAACTGACCCGGATTTATCGAAACTTTTGCACGATGAACAGTCAGAAAAAGCCTTTACTATTTCGGGATTGGAAGGTGATTTGCTCCCCGGCGGCAAAGAATTTCAGCTTTTGGGCGATCGAATTTATCGCTGGTACGTAACAGGACTTTCAAAGCCAGTAGTGCAGTGGCTGAGTCAGTGGCTGCAAAATTTGCCCGAAGAGATAGATTTGCGAAATGCTCCGCTGCTAATTCGCTCTTGGGATATTGCTTTTGCTCCCACAACTTACCAGCAATTATTAACAGGAGAACCCCCATTTTCGCCCACCATCAAACTTAGTTTTGTGACTCCTACAAGCTTTCGTAGCAAAGGCCATCACTTCCCTTTGCCAGTTCCCGAAAATGTTTTTCACAGCTATTTGCGCCGCTGGAATAACTTTTCGGGGGTAAATTTTGACCAAGCAGAATTTTTGAATTGGATTGATGAAAATGCAATTATTAGCCGCCACAAATTGGAGTCGCAAAAGGTAGCGGCGGGCAAAAAAGGCATGGTAACGGGATTCACTGGGGCTGTGGAATTTGGGCTAGGGCGATCGGCTCACAATCGCCCTGATTTTGTACAATTATTTTATGCTTTGGGGCGGTTAGCGCCTTACTGCGGCACTGGCCACAAAACAACTTTTGGATTGGGACAAACGCGAGCACAATGGTTGACAGAAGCGCTACCTGAAGTGTCGATACAAAGCGTATTGGCGGCGCGAATAGATGAATTGACACAGAAGTTTATGGCGCACAGAAAGCGTACAGGCGGAAGTCGCGCTGCTGAGATTGCTGAAACTTGGGCGACGATTTTGGCGCGCCGGGAATTGGGGGAATCTTTGTTTGATATTGCTGCTGATTTGGAAATGCCTTATGAAACTGTGAAAACTTACGTGAAGTTGGCAAGAAGGGCTTTAAAAGTGGAGGATTAAGGTTAAATCGATTTGTAAATTACTGGTTACCAGGCAGAGCCTGGGAACACAGATCCGGAGGCTCTGCCTCCAATTTTCCTCCGCAAGCGAGGCAGAGCCTCTAGACATAGATTCCCAGGCTCTGCCTGGTAACCAGTTAAACCAGTTAAAGGAGGAGAAGATGATTTATTTGTTAGCGTTTTGGGTAAATAGGTATATGTCGTCTCGCTGATATTTTAGTTGAAATTGAGGGGTGTTTTTTAGTTTAGTTACTAGGTTTTTAACAAATTCTCGATCGCTCATCCAGCCAGGATATCTGAGGTTCAGCAATACATAATCAAATTCTGGGAGATTTGCAGGCGGCGCGTTAGCCTGAGTTAATTTTACTACAGGGCGGTGCGCTAAGTGCGGAGCAATCTGAGCATTTGTTAAAACACTGCCTTTGGTTTCAACAAGAGAAAGTGCCTCTTTGGTAGCTGGCAAAGTGTCGATCCCATTTAAATAAATAGTCCAAAAATAGCCGTATTTCGCTAAAGCTAAGAAAGCAATAAACGACCAAATTACAATGACTCTAGGCAATGGATAATTAGGAAGTGGCAATCTATCAAATATTGTCTTTCCCTTTTGCTGATTCCTATATGCTAAACTCGAAATTACGGCAACCAACAAAAACGGCAATATCGGCACCGAATATTGATGAATTAAATCCCGCTGAGCGGGGATATCGGAAAGAATATTCATCGCCAACATCGGCACAGCACTAATTAAAGATGACAGATGACGCGGGGACAGCCACCAAATTACAGGTAATACCAATAACGCTACATATTCAAAAGTCTCTAAAGAAAACAAACGCCCTAAAACTAGATTGGGTTTAACTATTAAATTAATAGCAATTTCAAAAACCGAGTTTCCCAAATATTGATATCGCCCGATTCCCGCGTGTTCTCTTCCCTGATTAAAATACGGTATAACTGCCTGAGTAGCTACCAGGAACCAACCCGCGCCTAGAAAGAGAGCTATGAGTCCACAATTGCGTTTTTTGTCAAAACACAACAGCCACAAACCCATCGCAGCCACAGTTAAAGATAGCACGGCTTTGCAGCTCAAAACTAATACAATAGCAGCACAAAACCACAAGGTTTTATTCAGCCTCGCGGCTAAGATTGCTGCTAGCAGTGCTGGTAAAGCAATGACTTCTGGGTGGAAGTCGAAGAGATTGACATTAAATACTAATGGATAGAGGAGGTAAATACAGGCGATCGCCCAAGATATGCTATTATTTAATCCGGCTTGACGTGCCAAACTCCAACTCGGCCAAGCGCCTAAAGCTAGGGAAACAGCTTGCACTAAAAAAAGCCAGTGAACATCTGGATATATTTTGTAAAGTAAAGCTAGTGGATAGAAAATAAAAGCGGCATGATCGCCCCAAATATTTATTGCCATAAAAGAGGAAAATGGCGTTTGATTTTGGGAGATTAAATAAATTGCTTGGTCAAAAATTGCTAAGTCGAATGCAGTTGAATGAAACAAAGCGTGCCGCGCGCTGCTAGCGGCAAATAAGACTATCGTTGTCACGACAATCATTAAAAATACTGGATGAGATTTTAGGGATTTGAAAGTTAGCATTTTATTGGTTTAATCAGCCCTTCGTTTAAATAGGACAACTTCGTTTTTTTTATAAGTTAATTTAAAATCGGGAGAGTTTTTAAGTTGATTTGCTAAGGTATCACCAATTTTTTCCGTATCAGGCCAGGGATGGCGCAGGTTTAATAATATGTATTGAAATTCAGCTAAATTTGTTTGGGGCGAAATTTGTGAAAGCAATTTTACTATTGGGCGGTGGGCAAAGTGAGGTGCAAGTCTATTATCTGTTAAAATACTGCTTTGGGGTTGAACTTGTGCGACTGCTTCGCGTGTAGCTTGCCAGGTATCTAGTCTATTTAGGTACAGATAAAAATCTTTATATTCGCCCACACCTAGGAAAATTAGTAATGACCAAATTATCATGATTCTCGGCAATTGAATTCCCTGCCAAAGTTGAGAAATTCGGAAGTTTTTAAATTGTGGCCGATTGACCCATGTTAAAAAGTGTTGCTTATTTGCTTTATCCTCTTCCTGGTTGCCTTTTATTTCTTCCCTGTTCCTTGTTTCTTCCTTCGCGATTACTGCTAAAAATAAAAATGGAATTACAGGCACTGAATACTGATAGGCTAAGCTGCGTTGAAATGACAAGTCAGAGAGGATATTGATGAGCAGGGTAGGGATGGCAGGAATTAGCGCTGTTAGATATTGTAGGCGTAGTTTGCCGGAAAATGGCAATAGCAGCCAAATCACAGGTAAGGTGAGGAGAAATAAATATTTGAATGTATCGAAGGAAAGGATTTTTCCTAATACTAACTGTGGTTTTAAGATGAGATTGATGATGATTTCTAGTACGGATTTGCCTAAATAGCTGTAGCGCCCGACTCCAGCGACTTCGCTGCCGCTAAAGAAGGGGATGATTTTCTGGGAAGCTATCAAAAACCAAGCTGCACCTAGCAAAAGTGCGATCGCCCCGTACCGTTGCTTTTTTTCGCAAAAAAACAGCCACAAACCCATAGCAACAACGGTTAGGGACAAAACCGCCTTGCAACTGAGAACTAACACAATAGCGGTACAAAACCACACAATTTTATTTAAACGCGCCGCCCAAATTCCTGCCAAAAGTGCGGGTAAAGCGATTACTTCCGGGTGAAAATCAAATAAATTAATGTTAAATACCACCGGATAGAGCAAATAAATCAATGCGATCGCACGCGATTGTTCTTGATTTAAACCTGCCAAACGCGCTAAACTCCACGTAGGCCAAGCCCCTAGGGATAAAGCAACTGCTTGTACCAACAGCAGCCAATGCACATCCGGGGAAATTTTGTACAGCCAAGCTAGCGGATAATAGATTACCGCTGCGTGATCGCCCAAAATATGAATCCCCATTAAAGAAGAAAAAGGCGTTTGGTTTTGACTGATCAAGTAAATTGCTTGGTCAAAAATTCCCAAATCGAAAGCAGTTGATTGGAATAAAGCGTGCCGTAAACTGCTACACACAAAGAAAATTGCCGCAGCAGTAGCCATCGCCCAAACCAAACTCGACGGTAGCTGCGATCGACCTTCCTCTATATTTTCGGCGATCGAGACACTGATGTCCTCACTGGAATCAGCAAAATTTTCCCTATTCTGCATGAAATCTGGCACTAGGTGGTCACTCAAAATATGATTCCATCGAATGTGCTTTCCACGCAATAGTTAACCACTAATTTTTATCCCCGCAATCGTAATATTAGAATAATCCACAAAACATTAAACAATTGTGAAAGCAATAACTCTTCTCGGCTCCACAGGCTCCATCGGCACTCAGACTCTGGATATTGTAGCTCAATACCCCGATCAATTTCGGATTGTCGGGTTAACCGCCGGACGAAATGTAACGTTGCTGGCCCAGCAAATTCGCCAGTTTCGACCGGAAATTGTCGCGATTTGCGACGAAGATCAATTACAGGAATTGAAGGAGGCGATCGCAGATCTCGACCCTCAACCTATTTTACTTGCTGGCGAGTCAGGCGTTGTCGAAGTTGCCCAATACGGTGACGCTCAAGCCGTCGTCACGGGCATAGTTGGCTGTGCCGGTTTGCTGCCAACAATTGCTGCTATCAAAGCAGGCAAAGATATCGCCTTAGCCAATAAAGAAACATTAATAGCAGGTGGCCCCGTTGTCAACCCCTTAATCGAAAAATACGGCGTTAAAATATTGCCGGCTGACTCGGAACATTCAGCAATTTTTCAGTGCCTCCAAGGTGTTATGGTTGGTGGGTTGCGGCGAATTATTCTCACGGCTTCGGGGGGTTCTTTTCGAGATTTGCCGATCGACAAATTAGCCGCAGTAACAGTAGCCGATGCTTTGAAACATCCGAATTGGTCGATGGGTCAGAAAATCACGATCGATTCTGCTACTTTGATGAATAAAGGATTAGAAGTAATTGAGGCTCATTACTTGTTCGGAATGGATTATGACGACATTGATATTGTCATCCATCCTCAGAGCATAATTCACTCGTTAATTGAGCTGCAAGATACCTCTGTTTTGGCGCAATTGGGATGGCCGGATATGCGCTTGCCGCTGCTTTACGCTTTGTCTTGGCCGGAGCGAATTCATACAGATTGGGAACGGCTGGATTTGGTAAAAGCTGGGGATTTAACTTTCCGAGAACCCGACCACGAAAAGTATCCTTGTATGCAGTTGGCTTATGCGGCGGGACGTGCGGGCGGTTCGATGCCTGCGGTGCTGAATGCGGCAAACGAACAGGCAGTAGCGCTATTTTTGGAGGAGAAGATTCAGTTTTTGGATATTCCCAAGTTGATTGAAAAGGCGTGCGACAAACATCAAACCGATAACTGTGAAAGTCCTGGTTTAGACGATATTTTGGCCGCCGATAGGTGGGCGCGGCAGGAAGTTTTGGCAGATAGTATGGAATTGGGGGATCGTATTCTTTCGGTTCGCTAATTGTATCAGCAGACTTGCACTTACCCACAAGCCCGCCGGGGAATTAATTCCCCGTCTCATAGCTAAAGTCGGTTGAAACCGACTGCCCAACCTTGATAAATATCCAGTCCTCTTTCAGAGGACTTTAGCTATGAGACAGGGGTTTTTAACCCCTGGCGGACTATGCCAAAAAGTGCAAGATATCGGCAAAACCCTATAAAAAATTGACCTGATGTTAGCCTTTTATTGACTAACTCCCAACTTTCGCCGCCAAATCAGCCGCACTCATCTTTTCGTACATTTCAAAAGGTTGGTGAATCCAAGGATTGTCAGCCAAATAATCTACATAATAATCCGGCTTTGCAACAGAACAAGCCTTGTACCAGAGTACAGCAGTCCGAATTTCCTGAATATCATCGCCGTAGCGACTCTTCAGCCAAGCGATACTTTGATCTAAACTAATTCCCGAATCCACCAAATCGTCAATCAAGAGAATGTGGGTCCCCAAATTATCGCCCACCATTGTCAAATCGCGGGCAAACTCGATCGCACCCCGGACATTTCCCTCGGTCCCACCATAGGACGAGGCCGCTAAAATCGCCAATGGCTTGTCGAAAATCCGCGACAGAGTATCTCCAACCCGCAGCCCTCCCCTTGCCAGACAGACAATTCGATCGAATTTCCACTGAGATTCCTCAATTTTTACAGCCAAATCCTCAATTTTCCGATGGTACTCAGGCCAAGAAACGTAAAGGTCACTCATTCCTAATATTATTGAAATATCAAAGGTATTATTAAATATTTTGGGGAAAATGACATGGATGCAGAGGAACTTCTCAGACGCTATGCAGCCGGAGAACGGGTTTTTCACAAAGTAGACCTGGCCGGGGTCAATATGTCAAGGACAAACTTGCGCGATATTGACCTGAGTCACGCTAATTTAAAAGGTGCAAATTCGATCGGTCTCACCCTCTACAGAGCTAATCTGTATCAAGCAGATATCAGCCAAGCCAACCTCTCCCAAGCCAACCTCATGTCCGCTAATTTTGGGGAATGCGAGGCGGTGGGAGCGAACTTGAGCGGAGCCATCTTGCGGAGTGTCCTGTTCAGCGGGGCCGATTTAACGGGGGCGAGTCTCAGGGGTGCAGACATGAGAGATGCAAACCTTCAGGGGGCAATTTTGATTCAAGTTTATGCAGTTAACGCTAACTTGCAAGGTGCAAACTTGACAGAAGTGAAGCTTTGCGGAATCAACCTCAGCAAAGCCAATTTAACCGATACGAACTTAACACAAGCTGACCTCAGCCATGCTAACTTAACTCAAGCAAATTTGAGCTGGGCAAATTTGACGGAAGCAAATCTGGAAAAAGCTGATTTGAAGGGAGCCGATTTGAGCGGAGCTAACTTGAGCTGTGCAAATCTCCATCAAGCAGATTTGAGCGGAGTTTCCCTTAAGGGAGCAAATCTCCGGGGAGCAAACTTACATCAAGCTTCTTTGCGCGGGACAAATTTGAATGAAGCGAATCTGAGAGAGGCCATGATGCCTGACGGCACAATCTCTGACTAAATAAGCTGAGAAAATAGAAGTTAAAACCGCAGGGTGCTTGTGGCGCACCCTACATTTAGGCTAATGCCTGATTTTTTTAAGGGGATTTAATTCTGCGTTAATCTCATGCGCCCAAAAATCGAGAGAAGCCCCGGACTCCTGTTGTGGAGAGGCAAAAATTTTAGAGTGTTGTTCAAGCTCCCAGATTCATCTGTGGAGTAAATCTAAAATCTCAAATTGCTAGAGTGACCGGGACTCCACGGTTCGACTGAGCGCTTGCGGAGGTCTAAAATCCAAAATTGACTGACAGTTCATTTAAAGAGAGTGGCAAAAAAAATTGGCGATAATTTAATCTACAACCTTCAGCCAGCCCCGGCGAACGGCGTGGAGCAAGCGGTTGATGGCTATTTGATCTTCTTCGGTAAGACAGTCATTTAAGAGCGCTGTCTGGAGCTGTTGTCGGTGAGTGGGAGTCAGCAGACCGGAGTGATATACCTGAAAGACTAGCTCTGCAATAGTAAATTGAGGTAAAAGCGTTTGGGTTGTCATCATGTGTTTTTTTTTGAACTCGCTTTTGACAGTATTGACTAATTTTTCCAAAATTTATGTGATTCAACTACGGAAGTAAATGTGATCGATTGGCTCTTGATGAGTGATTTGTGTCAGCCGAACTAGGGGATCGGATATTTCCTCGATAGCCCTGCTACTTGAAACACAAACCCCGTCCCGATTCCTCGCTTCTGGCAACCCCCACATCTCTACTTTTGGTTAAGAAACGGTGACAAATAAATTAATATTTATCTATTAAGAGATTACTAATGACTGCTAGCGAAATCGCTCGGCTTAATTCAACGTAAAACTTTAAGCGTGTTGAGAAGCCCGCTTTTACCTACATTTACCTAGTTTCTTGGTGTGTTCTTGTTTCCGTGTATATACTTAATGATCCGCCCAAAGACAGATACAAGTTTTCGATAGGAGTCCCCTGCAGCCCCAAATTTTAGGCCCGAGTTCAAGCTCCCAGATTCATCTGTGAAGTCAATCTAAAATCTAAAATCTAAAATCTAAAATCTAAAATCTAAAATCTAAAATCTAAAATCTAAAATCTAAAATCTAAAATCGACTGACTGCTTCAAATCAAAAATCCCGGCTTCTTCAAGAAACCGGGTCGAGCTTTTCGATCGCAGTACAATTTTTTTTGGAGAGGGTTAATGGAGCGACCTACTCACGAAAATCTTATTGTTGGCAATTATTGTTGGCAAAGCTTGACAGGAGAGACAGTAGAAATACTCATCTCAACTTTTTGTGTGAGGGAACTAATCGGAAATCCTGACCCATCCGCGGCGGATGGCGTGCAGCAGGCGGTTGACTGCATCTCGGGCGTCTTCGCTGAGAGCGCTTTGGCAGAGTTCGCGCAGCCCGTGGCTTTCAGTGCGAGTCAGATTGCCTGAATGAGTGACTTGATAGAACAGTTCAGCGATCGCGCGATCGGATTTTAAAGTCAGAGCTTGCATGAAATCTCGTTGAACTCGACTATTATAATATCGAACATTTGAGAAAAGAGTAGGGTGATTGCAGTCGGGTAAGCTGTGTGATCTTTCTTGGCTCGATTTGTGACCGAAGTCTGCGAGTATACGTGAGTTAAATCACAGAAAACCAAAGACCTCGATCGCATAAGCTATGATTGGGGTGGTAGCCTCAAGGTTTGACAAAACCTCGAAAAGCCCTGAAATCAAGGCTTTGAGTTCCCAAGACCGCCGCGCAGCGGGAGTAAGTCCGCTCTACATCGCAGGCTCTGGACTCGGAGAGCTGTGAAACTTTGGGTTTTAGACACTTGCAGCTTGCAGCTCAGGGCATAAAGTTGCGAGCTGCGAGCCACGGCCTGAGATACAATAATTATAAATACTTCTATCTCATCTATAGGCAGGCAGGTAAAAAAATGATAATGATTAGCTACTTTTTGATTGCCTTAATCGTTTTTCTTGTTTGGTTCAAAAGTTTTTGGAATGATACAGCCACATCTAAAAAAGACGTGATATCTTGGATAGCCTTAATAATGGGACCTCTGTTTTGGCCTGTTGTTGTGCCCCTATCCCTTTTGCAAATTACCAGCCAAAAGTCTGTTGTAAAAACAGCTCAATGCGAGCAAGAATTATAATAAATTGTGGAAGTAACTGGCTTCAACATAGTTGGTTATCTCGTCCTAAATTATTCGGCAGGCATCGCTTCTGGCAGCGAGTAAATGAGCTGGTTTCAGTGTAAAAATGCAGCTAGAAGGTAGAATTCAATAAAAACTCTGAATCCTAAAACAGTATTTTTTTACCGATCTCAAATTCTGCCTTCGGCTTTTTGACCCCGCCCGAAAACGGATACAAGTTTCCGACAGGAGTCGGCAGCAGCCCCAAATTTTAGGGGATCTTGTTCAAGCTCTCAGATTCATCTGTGGAATAAATCTCAAATCTCCAATCGTTCAACTCAGCGAGATTCACTGAGCGCTAGCCGAACCTCTCACGCCGAAGTCTCCAATCGACTGATGCCTACTTTTGTTCTGTCACATCGTGATTTAAGGGTGGGGCTCAGTCAAAATTGTCAGACGCAAATTGTCGGACAGCGACAGCAACATTTTTTTACTCAAAAATTATCGACAACCTCAACCAAGCTCAAAATTAATATGTAATGTAACAGGGCTTGTTCCTGGCAAAAATATAACTTCAGACATATTTTCGCCTGCCGCTGACCAACATAAGAATTTTTATTACTTCCGGCCACGGCGTACCATTAATCGAATGTGGGAAAATCCTGGCTAGGCGTTGAAAAACAGCTACGCTCTTTGGTATGTAACCTTTTCCAGAGCCCTCTCTTCAAATCGTAGCAGCTCTAAACAGAAAATTGTAGAGTTCGTTTATACCCAAATTGCCTAACTCTTACCGCAGTTAGATAGACAATTCAAGGCAGAGACTGCAACATGAAATAGGCAACAAAAACTGTTTCAAATCTCAAGTACGACTTATTTTAGGCGATCGGGCATCAGGAGTGTATAACGCGAGCCAGCTAAATTTTTAGAGGTGCGAGATGTTTGGGAACTTCTAAAAAAAAGTGCCGTCACGGTATCCAAATTCGTTATTTGCATAAAAAGTAGGAGTCAAAATGAACGAAGTATCTGAGAAACCAATTTATAGAGTTCTTAATCTATTGTCGCTGCTAGCGCTGAGCTACTATGCAGCTACTTCCATCAATTATATTTTCGAGAGTGACGCTCACATCTACAAGTACGACAGCCAGAGTAATTCCAACGTGTCACCAGCGCAACTAGAAGCACACCGCTAGGAATAAATTGTAGAGATTTTATCTCAATGAATGCCGAACCAAAATTCTGGAAATTTGCTAATCGTTAATGATCAGCTCGAAGTTAACAACACTTAGTAAAAAAGTATTTTTGAAAAAAATAAATAAAATTTTCACTCACAGGTATTAGCCATCGAATGTACCACAAAACTTAACTATTTAATTAGTTCTCAAAAGATACCAGAGTGATGAAACGATGACCAAGCATTTTCATCAGTAAAAGCATTAATAGCTTGAGTAATCGCTTCATCAAGAACATTTGAAGGTGGATATACTTCAGAACGGAAAATCGCTTTGATTTTGGCCCAATACAAGTCTATCGGAGATAAATCCGGCGAGTAGGGAGGTAAGAATTTTACCTTGGCTCCGATAGATGCCATCAAAAAACTGATGGCTTCAGCATTATCAACAGGTAAATTATTCATAACTACAATTGCGCCCACCCATAACTGGGGCAGGATTCGCCAGCAGCCCAAAATTTTATATCCTAGTTCCAGTTCCCAAATTCATCTCTGGACTAAATCTAAAATCTAAAATCTAGTGACAGTATCCTCACAAATCTACCGGCCCACCGTTCATCCCAACTTCACCAAAAGACGAGCGCTGCATTGTCTGATTGTCCGGATGGATGTGGCTCATGGTTGAAATGAGGGATTGTGGTTGAAAAACAGGGTTTTTTAGCCAAAATCCTGCGTTGAGCGTCAGGGATTTGGCTGGAAACATCAAGGTGATGAGGCTCAAAAGCCTGTCCGGGACTGTGTTGGGACGCACTTTTGATTGAATCCGGCCTCCAGCGTGCACGGGCTTGCTTTCAAAGCCAGCTAAAAAATTTTGATTTCTGGGGAACTATTAGCAAAAATCAAAAGTCTGGTCAATTACAGTGTACTTAAAAGAAACCGCAGCTCAGTTCCAGCCCCATTGCGGGCGATCGAACTCTCCGGCGATCGACAGTGCCAAGGGCCCGGTGCAAGTTCTCAATCTTGAGAGCATACTCCCATTAAAAATGGTCTCTGTGTATCTTCCGGCTATTGTTTTAATAATGACTAGCCACGCCGACGGTCATTATGGTAAACTCGCAAACGTTTAACGGGAATATTTTCGTGTTAGAGGAGGCAGTGGTGGAGTCGAGAGTCAAAAGC
The DNA here is from genome assembly GCF_036701875.1 of Microcoleus sp. MON1_C5. Taxonomy (NCBI): domain Bacteria; kingdom Bacillati; phylum Cyanobacteriota; class Cyanophyceae; order Oscillatoriales; family Microcoleaceae; genus Microcoleus; species Microcoleus sp. MON1_C5. The sequence goes on from NZ_JAUBRN010000006.1 coordinate 80,121, forward strand.
AGGAAACAACCGATATTTGCTGCTCAACGAATACAGGATTCAACTCGCGCTCCCAGGCTCGCTGCTGACAATTTAAATTACATGACAGCTTATAGCAGCCGGGTCAATTAGGGTCTCAACCGATGTCCGGTTTCATTTATTGAATCCCTTTGGAGGGAAAAGTGTATTGTAGAAAAATGATTGATCTTTTAGGAGGAGTGTAAATGACACAGGTAACAAATCCAACACAACCAGCAAGTTCACTATCTGGAGGTGCCGGTGGTTCAAACATTACCGGCATCCAGGGCAATAACAGGTTGAACGGCAGCTCCGGCGATGACCTCATCCTGACTTTTGGGGGCGCAGATGTCATCGCCGGTGGCGCTGGCAACGACAACATTTTCTCCGGTGGCGGAAATGACAGTGTCGGCGGCGGCGAGGGCAACGATCTCATCTACGCTGGTTCGGGCAGCGATGCGGTAGCTGGCGGCAGTGGCGACGACCGGATATTTGCCGGTAAAGGCGATGACCTCGTCGATGGCGGTGAGGGCAATGACTTGGTTTCTGGCGACAGAGGCAACGACACCGTACTCGGCGGATCGGGCAGCGACAGTGTCTACGGTGGCCAAGGCAACGATATTGTCGACGGCGGCGAGGGCAACGACAGTGTCTACGGCGGTAAAGAAAACGATACTGTCAATGGTGGCGGTGGCAATGACTTTATCACTGGCGACAGAGGAAGTGATGTCCTGACGGGCGGTGCTGGCAGCGATACGTTCTTCTTCTTCTCCAGCGGTGGCGATTATGGCGTAGACACGATCACTGACTTTACCCCAGGCGAAGATAAGATCCGCTTGAAGCAGGGTGGTGTGTTCTCTGGTTTGGGCAGCAGCTTCGAGGCAAGCGAGTTTGTCGTAGTTTCTGGTTTCAACGCAGCCAGCCCAGGAGCAACCACGACGAACAAGTTGGTCTACGACCAAACAAGCGGTACGTTGTTCTTCAACGGCACCAACGGAGTGCTAACTGTGGCTCAGTTGCAGCCTGGCCTGACGATTACCTCGAACAACTTCGAGTTGTTCTAAAACAACTGGCTGTTGTGGGGCAGCACCGGATAAGATTCGGGGCGGTTCTCACACAGCCGATAGTTTTAAAGGATTTCAACCTCACTCTGCCACAAGCGGGGTGAGGTTGAAATATTCAATGCAGGAACAGAAGCAGAGGCAGTTAAAAAAAATAGAGCGACAGTTATTGATAAAATTAATCGATCGCCCGATCGGGCAAAATATAAATACAAAGTTTTTAAATTAGAATTTCTAGGTTTTTCTGAAGCGGTAAAGAAACCGCAACTGCTGGCTAGCAATGAGCACTGAAGAATATATCCGGCAAGCCCAAATTTATTTGAACCGGGGTAAGTTAACTGAGGCGATCGATTTTTGCAAAAGGGCGATCGAACTTCAACCGTTTTCGCCCTCGGCTTACACGACTTTAGGCGAAATTCTCGAAGCTCAAGGCGATCCGACGGCGGCAAGAGACGCTTTTGTGCAAGCTTTGGAGATTTCGCCGCAGTTTTTTCTGGCTCATGCTTATTTGGGTCAACTTTACAGCGACTATTCATGGCTAGATGAGGCGGTTTTTCACTATCGGCAAGCTCTGGATTTGAAACCAGATTGGGCGGAAGTTCATTATAACTTGGGAAATATTTTTCACAAGCAGGGTAATTTGTTGGGGGCGATCGACTGTTACCAAAATGCGATGGCCAAAAAACCCGATTATCTCGATGCTTTATACAATCTGGCTGTGGTTTTAGATGAAAATAGCCAGCTCGAAGCGGCACTGGATACCTACCGACAGGTGATTGCTCTGAAGCCGGATTACGTGGAAGCTTACAGCAATCTGGGTGTGATTTTGCTAAAGGACGATCGGGCTGCTGAGGCGATGGAGGTTTACCAGCGGGCGATGGAGATTAAGCCGGATTGGGCAACGCTGCACAATAATTTGGGTCAAGCCTTGCTGGACAAAAGTCCGGAAAGGGCGATCGCATCTTACCTCACAGCTATTGAGTTGGAGCCGGACATGGTTTTGGCTCACTACAATTTGGGGAAAGCGTGGCAATTACAGGGGGAACATTCGGCGGCGGTTGCTTGTTTCGATCGCGCGATCGAGATCAATTCCGACTATATTTCGGGCTATACAGACGCCGGGTTTTCTTTGATGGTTTTGGGCAAAATTGCTGAAGCCATGCCTTATTTTGAGCGGGCAATAGCTCTGAAGCCTGATTTTGTTGAGGCTTACTGCCGCTTGGGAGACAGTCGCAGAGTTGCGGCCGTAGAAGATGATGAATTGTCAAGGGCGATCGCTGCGTGCGATCGATTTCTCACAGCACTAACTGGAAGGAAGAAGGAAGAAGGAAGAGGGAAGAAGGAAGAAAAAGAAACTATTCCCCATGCCCAATGCCCAATGCCCAATGCCCAATGCCCAATGCCCAATGCCCAATTACCAATTGCTGAAATTTGCGATAATTTAGCCGAAATTTACTTGCATTTGGGAAATGCTTTAACCGAGTACGGCGGACACGAATCTGCCGCCGCTTATTATCAAAAAGCTTTGCAAATTCAGCCACAGAATGCAGAGATTTACTGGCGGCTGGGAAATTCCTTAGCCCAGCAAAAGCGGTTCTGTGCAGCAATTGCAGTTTACCGCATGGCTTTGACGATTCAACCTGCTTTACCGCAGGTTTATTTTGAGTTGGCAAAACTGCTGGAAAAACAGGGGCGCTGGGAACGGGCGATTGATTATTATCAAAAGGTTTTAGATCTGCAATTGCACGGGTATGGGGATCAGAAACACTGGAAAAAAGAGAGTTTTATCTCGCCCGCTCACAATTCTCTCAAACCTCCTCAGGGTATTTATTTATCGAGTTGGGATTGGCTGGTTAATGCTAATTTGGATGCTGATAATTATGTGGAAATATTTTGGGAATCGGCACCAAAAGCAAGTGCAGAAAATATTCCGAATTCCCAATTTGCGAGATCCAATTCCAAATTGGCAAATTCCGAGTGTGCCGGGTTAACTTGCGGGCTGTGTTTGCAGCGACTTTCTAAGTGGTTCGATCCTGTGCATTTGGGTTGGGGAGTTTGCCGTTTGTCCAACGCGCAACCGATACCTGTGCAGTCGCCCAAGACTTTTGTGGCCGCAATTCCCAACGGGCGAGTTTGGAGTGTTCCGCAGGAAAATTATTGGCTGATTTGCAAGGCGATAGCTGTAATTACTCCTGACAATTATTTGTTGGCTGATGTGTCGAGAGATTATCCGGGGTTTTTACCTGGATGCGAAAAGCATGATGTTAGAAAACACAGCGTGTTTAAGTTAGAATCCTTCCCGTCTCTCAAGCAAATTGACGGCAGGGTGGCCGTGCTTTCTGGTTTGTCGGGAAATGTCTATTTTCACTGGATGGTTGATGTTTTGCCCAGGATAGAATTGCTGCGGCACAGCGGTAGGGATTTGGCGGAAATTGATTGGTTTTTGGTGAATAGTTGTCAGCACCAATTTCAGCGGGAAAGTCTGAGAATTTTGGGCATTCCCGAAGAAAAAGTCTTGGAGAGCGATCGCTTGCCTCACATACAAGCAACCGAGTTGATTGTACCTTCTTTTGCGGGATATTTGGGCTGGCCTTCTGGGTGGGCGATGGATTTTTTGAGGCGGGAGTTTCTCAAGGGAATTATACCTAGTTTGAGCTATCCAAAACGCATTTATATCAGCCGCAGCAAAGCAAGATACCGACGAGTTTTGAACGAGGAAGATGTGGTTGAGGTTTTGGAGAACTTTGGCTTTGTTTCTATTTTACCTGAGTCCCTGTCTTTGGCAGAGCAAATTGCTCATTTTTACCACGCTGAGGTGATAGTGGCTGCCCACGGCAGCGGCTTGACAAATACAATTTTTTGTAGGCAGGGAACTAAAGTAATTGAGTTGGTGTCGCCTCACTATATCAGCCATTATTACTGGGGAATCAGTCAATATTTGCAGTTGGAACATTACTTTTTAACGGGCGAGGCTTTTGAATGCTATCCTATTAGACAGTTGATGTATCAGAATTCGCTGACTGAGGATATTTTAGTGAACGTGAGTTCGCTGAAAAGGATGGTTGAGGTGGTGGGTTTGGGTTAGTTGGTGTCTGGAGCAAGTTTAATTATGCCCTCGATTGAGAAGATGGAAAAGGCAGCGGTTGATTTGAGTCGGCAAGCAGAAGTTTATTTAGCCGAAGGAAAGTTGAATGAGGCAGTTGCTGCTTGCGAGTCAGCGTTGAAAATTGAACCGAATTTGGCGACAGCTTGCCAGACGCTGGGAAAGGTGATGCAGCTTCGAGGTGAAATCGAGCAAGCTAAGCAGTGGTATGAAGCGGCAATCGATCGCAATCCAAATTTGCCGGAAGTTTATGCTAATCTCGGCATTTTGTATTCTCAGGGGAAACAGTGGGAAAAGGCGATCGCCAATTGTGAAAAAGCAATTTCGCTAGCGCCGAATTTTGCTGCTGTTTATCGGCAGTTGGCGAGAATTTGGACGCAGTTAGAGAAGCGAGAAGAGGCGGCAGACTGTTGGTATCAAGCTTTTAATATCGAGCCGAATTGGGCAACTGCGGAGGAACAAGTCACTCTGGGAAATAGTTTGGTTGAATTGGGAAAGTTCGATCGCGCTATTGAGTGTTATTCCGGGGCAATTGCGTTAAACCCGAAGCTGGCAACAGCTTATCACAATTTGGGAGAAATGCTGGTTGGTCAGAAGCGGTGGGATGAGGCGATCGCCAATTACCGACAAGCCATTGCCATCAATCCAGATTCTTTTGAATCTTACCACAGTTTGGGTAAAACTTGGGCGGAGCGAGGGGAATTCGAGCGGGCGATCGCCTGTTACAACAAAAGCCTCGAAATCAATCCCAACTACGCTCGTGCTTACGTGGGTTTAGGTAATGTTTTCGCCCAAAAACAGGACTTTGATGCAGCCATTAAATGTTACCGTCAGACTCTGGAAATTAATGATAATTCCTACTGGGCATACAATTGCTTAGGGGACGCTTTGGCTCAAAAACAACTGTGGCCCGAAGCTATTAGTTGCTACCGCAAAGCTATTGAAATAAATCCAAATATTCCTTGGTTTTATGTCAATTTGGGAATTGCCTTCACCTGCGAAAAATCCTGGGATGAAGCTGTGGCTGCTTTCCTGCACGCGGTTCAGATTGAGCCGAATTTGACGGGAATTAATCAGCGGTTGGGATATGTTTTGCGGAAGCGCAGCGAATCGGGTTTAGACAGCACAATCGAAACTTATTGTCAAGCTATTGAGGTACTTGCAAGCGGGAAAATTTACCACAAATTGCTGGGAATTGAGTTAGATGGAGCAGAGTTTTATATAAATTTAGGCAATAGTTTAGCAAAACAGAAGCAGTTGGAAGGTGCGATCGTATTTTATAGCATGGCACTGCAAATTGAACCCAATGCTGCGGAAGTTGTCGCTCAACTGGATAATGTGCGGGCGAAACAACAGGAGTTATACGCACAAATTGCCGCTTACCGCCACCAGATTGATCTCGATCCGACCAATTCTAAGCCTTACAACGATTTAGGAAATATTTTACCGCAATTAGGGGAATTAGAAGAAGCAATTATTTGCCACCAAAAAGCAAGCGAATTGAGGGGTTGGCCTGAGTGTGCGGCGAAAGATTATCAATTTACCCAAGATTGGTTTACCCACAATATTCCTATTTGGCAACGGCATTTCCAGGAATTTACCGGAATTGCGGATTTTCAAGTGGTGGAAATCGGCAGTTTTCAGGGAATGTCGGCTTGCTGGCTGCTGGATAATATTTTAACTCACCCGACGGCAAAGATTACTTGTATTGATTTGTATTTTCAACAACATTTTAAGGGCAATATTGTTAAAACGGGAGCAGCAGATCGGGTAATTAAATTAGAAGGTTACTCTCAAGATTTGTTAATTAATTTGGCTTCGGAATATTACGATGTTGCTTACATTGACGGCTGTCACAAACCCACCAGTGCTCTGCAAGATGCGATTTTATCTTGGAGGTTGGTGAAAGTTGGGGGATTGATGATTTTTGACGATTACGAGTTTACGTTTCCCGACAGCCCGGAGCAAGATACTAAAATTGGGATAGATGTTTTTTTGGAGATGTTTGGAAGTCAGTTAGAAGTAGTACACAAAGGCTATCAACTGATTGTCAAAAAAATCGGCAATCAAAGTTTGGGCGAAGAGCAAACTCTGTTGTCTCTGGGTTGGGAAAAGTTGGGGGATATTGCGGCAAATGCGGGTTATTTGGATGAGGCGAGCGCTCGCTATCAAACAGCGATTAAAATTAAGTCGGGCAACTACTTAACTTACCACAAGTTGGGTAAAACTCTGCAAGAGAAAGAACTGTTTGACGAAGCTCGGGCCGCTTACCAACGGGCGATCGCACTAAACCCTAATTTTAGTTGGGCTTACCACTTTTTGGGGGAAACTTTACAGGCGGTTGAGGAATACGACGAAGCCGCTGCTGCTTACCGCAAAGCTATTGAGTTAAATCCCGATTTTTGTTGGACTTACAACAATTTAGGCGATGTGCTGATGGAGCTTTCTGAGTGGGAGGAAGCTGCTGTTGCTTACCGCAAGTTAGTTGAACTGAATCCCGATTTTTGTTGGTCTTACGAGAGATCAGGTAAGGCTTTGGTTGCACTGGAAAATTGGGAGGACGCGACGGCGGCTTACCGCAAAGCTATTGAATTAAATCCTGATGATTGTTGGTTGTACAATAGTTTGGGGGAAGTTCTGGAATCGCAAGAAAATTGGCCCGAAGCAGCAGTTGCTTTTGGTCGTGCTATTGAGCTAGAACCTGGGCATAGTTGGCTGTACAAAAAGTTGGGTGATGCACTGCGGAATCAAGGGGAATTGGAAAGGGCGATCGCTATTTATGAAAAAGGCATCAATCTCGACCCAAAATCCTGTTGGTGTTACGAAGGATTGGGTTTGAGTTTAATTGCCAAACAGCAGTGGGAACCTGCAATCGCTAATTTAGTTCAAGCCCTGCAAATTAAACCCGATTTGTTTGAGGCTTACGATAATATAGGTTATGCTCTCGAACAACAAGGAGAAGGCGATGAGAGCGATCGGGCAAAATGCAGTAATCAAAATTTACCCTTAAGTATTCTCGAAAAATACTGTGGGTTTACAGAAGATTTGACCGTGGCAGCAGAATCAAATCCTAACCTCACCTGCATTGACATCCATCCTGCGAGTCAAATCAATTTATCTGATTCCAAAACAATCGACAGCAGCCGCAGATTTTGGGAACATCAAAGTCATTCCAGAAAAGCTTTTGTTGCCGTCTTGCCAAACGGACGAGCTTGGGCAGATGTGGTGACTACCGCCGTGATTACTTCAGACAATAAACTTGTTGCTGATATTTCAATGGGTTGTGCTGAATTGGTAATCACTTCGGACAAATTGCCTCCCGCTGAACACGTCGATGGAAATGTAGCTTTTTTATCTGCTCGCTGGGGTGGAGCGGCTTATTTTCATTGGATGTTTGATGTGATTACGCGATTTGACCTTTTGCAGCGGAGCGGATTGATAGAAACTATAGATAAGTTTGTTGTCAATGCCTCGGATTCTTCCTATCAAGCAGAAACTTTAGATACTTTAGGAATTTCTCAAGATAAACTTTTAGAAAGTCGCTGCAATTTACACATTACAGCCGATAAATTAATAGTGCCGTCAATATCTTATGACGGATCGGGGGCGGTTTCTAAATGGAAGTGTGAATATCTAAAAGAGACATTTTTAAATGAAAAGCAGCCACTAAATACAGACTATTCAGAGCGAATTTATATCAGCCGCCAACAAGCATCCTATCGGCGAATCGTCAACGATGAAGAGGTAATTAAATACTTAGAAAAATTAGGGTTTCGCAGTGTCAAGCTGGAAACGATGTCGGTAGCGGAACAAGCATCGTGTTTGGCTGCTGCTAAAGTAGTTGTCGCACCCCACGGAGGGGGGCTGACAAATCTAGTTTTTTGCAGTCCGGGAACTAAGGTAATTGAGATTTTTTCTCCCCTTTACGTGCCGCATTGTTATTGGATGATTAGCAATTTGTGCGGTTTGGAACATTACTATTTAATTGGTGATTTGGTTGATGATGGAACTCAGACCAAACCTTTACATAAAGATATGCAGTTAGATTTGAACTCGCTGGAAAAATTACTAGCTATGGCAGGAGTTTTGCATGGATAATGATTACCACAATTTGGGTAATTCTCTGCAAGAAAGCGGTCGGTTTGAGGAGGCTGTTGCTGCTTACAAAAAAGCTATTGAATTAAATCCTAATTTTTCTTGGTCTTATCACAGTTTGGGCGATGTTTTGCTGAAACTTGAAAAATGGGAGGAAGCTGTCGCTGCTTACAAAAAAGCTGTTGAGTTAAATCCCAATTTTTCCTGGTCTTATCACAATTTGGGCGATGCTTTGCTGAAACTTCAGCAATGGGAAGAAGCTGCTGCTGCTTACCGCTGCGAGATTGCACTAAACTCGGATTTTGCTTGGTCTTTTTGCAATTTAGGCGACGCTTTAACTAAACTAAAACAGTGGGATGAAGCTATCGGCACGTATTTAAAAGCTGTGGAAATTGACGGAAATTTGCCGGGAATTTACGAGAAGTTGGGATACGCTTTTGGGCAAACAGAGTCGGATTTAAGCTTAGTGTTAGAACAATCTCAATTGCAAATTACACCGGAAAATTGGGATTTTTATTTGCAGTTAGGAAAGAATTTAGCCAAGTACGATCGCCCAAAAAGCGCAATTATTTTTTATAAATGGCTATTGACAAATATGCCGAGTTGTGCAGAAATGTCAGAAAAATTAGAGGAGTTGTTGCAGCAGCAAGAAAAGTGCGTTACCGAAGCCCTCGAAGAGGATCGCGCATTAGCCTCATCTCGCGCAACTGTCGCCCAAAAACCAGATGATTGCTGGTCTTATTACAATTTAGGTGCTGTTCTGAGCCACCAAAAATATTGGGAGGAAGCGGCGGCGGCATTTTTCCAAGCAATAGAAATAAATCCCGATCTTCCTTGGTGGTTTTATTACAATTTATGGGAAGTTTTGGTTAGGCAAAATAAGCTAGATGAAGTTGAGAACTTGTGCCGCCAAGTTGTTGCAGCTAAACCGGAGGCTTTTTGGCCTTATCTGAATTTGGGAGAAGCTTTGACGAGGCAAGGTAAAATTCCCGAGGCGATTGATTTTTATCGAACAGTCAGTTTTAAACAAAGTTTTGCATCTATTATAAGTAATAGAATAGGCAAGATGCCTGTTCTACAAGCAGATACAGGCAAGATGCCTGTTCTACAAAATTGGAACTTAAAACCAGTCCAATTTCCTAACTTTATAATTATTGGTTCTCAGCGGTGTGGCACTACTTCTCTTTATACTTATTTAGCCCAACACCCGCAAATTTTGACTCCGATTAAAAAGGAGATGGATTTTTTCTCGTGGCACTTTGACAGAGGGATTGATTGGTATTTGGCTCATTTTCCGCCAATTCCTCCAGGAGAGCAATTTTTGACGGGTGAAGCAAGTCCGAGCTATTTTGACTCTCGGGAAGCACCGGCACGGCTCTACAGCCTGTTTCCAGAGGCTAAACTGATTGTACTTTTGCGAAATCCGGTCGATCGGGCGATTTCTCAATTTTACCGCTTGACTGGCTTAAATTGGGAAGCGCGATCGCTCGATCGAGTAATTAGCGATGAAATTGAACGGTTGAATCAAAATCCAGAATACATCATCGGCGAGGAACCCGGAAATTATTTAGCTCGCGGTAGGTACATAGAATTTATAAAAAACTGGCGGACTTTCTTTCCCCAAGAACAGTTGTTAATTTTGAAAAGCGAAGATTTTTATGCAGATGCGGCGGCTATAGTCCAGCAGGTTTTAGAATTTTTAGATTTGCCGGAATATCAATTGTCTGAGTACCAAAATGCTAATCCTGGTTCTTATCAGCGGGTAAATGAATCGGTTCGCGACAGGTTGAGCGATTATTTCCGACCTTACAATCAGGAATTAGAGCAATATTTGGGGAGGCAGTTTGATTGGGAATAAAGTTGAGCTAAGATTAGAACAACTTGTAAGGAGGTAATACCGATGCTGACGAGCGAGCTAGATACGCTACTTAAGGAACAAGCACTCCAACGCCAAGATCCTGAAGATCGCTACATTACCGATAGCGCCAACTGGGAACAATACGAGACACTGCTGGATCGGATTGGAGATACAGCGGGATATCGAGTTACTTATTTAGATGGAGTTTTGGAAATTATGTCGCCTTCTCGCCGCCATGAAAGTCGCAAAACTGGCATTGGAAATCTGCTAGAAATTTACTTTGTAGAAGCTGAAATCGAATATTTTCCTTTTGGGTCTACAACTCTGCGACAAGAGGAAAAAAGTGGCGGTACGGAACCGGATGAAGCTTACTGTATTGGCACAGATAAAGAATTCCCCGATTTGGTAATTGAAGTGATTGTTACCAGTGGCAGCATCAATAAACTAGAACTGTATAGAAGGTTGAATGTGCCAGAGGTTTGGTTCTGGCGAGATGACCGATTTTCTATCTACCATTTGCGAGAAGAAATTCCGCTTGAATTCGTGTCAAACTGCGGTTATGAATTAATCACACAAAGCGAATTGCTGCCAGGAATTGATATCGATGTGTTGACAGAATGTGTAAAAAATCCTCACCTGTTAGCAGCAGCAAAGGATTGGAGACAGAATTGCCGACCTACTTAAACAGCAAGTTTTAAATCTGCTAGCTGTCGCAAAGACAATGAACTGAGTTCGCGCGCGCCGCGAGATTGATTCGGACTATGATTCAAACTATCGTCGCAAAGACAATTAACTGAGATCGCGCGCGCCCAAGTCCGAGAAAAAACTCGCCTCCCTTGACAAGTCATACTCGTTATGAGTACGCTATAATAAGCAAAGGAATTGAAGCCAAGTACCTAAGAATTTAAAATCATGCTGACGAACAAAGAAGGTCAAAGAGTACCCAAAGTCACCTTTCGCACTCGCCAAGACAACGAGTGGGTGGATGTCACCACCGATGATATATTTGCAGGTAAAACGGTAGTAGTCTTCTCGCTGCCGGGAGCTTTTACTCCCACTTGTTCGTCAACGCACCTCCCCGGTTACAACGAATTGGCGAAAGTTTTCAAAGAAAACGGCGTAGATGAGATCGTTTGTATTTCCGTCAACGACACCTTTGTGATGAACGAATGGGCCAAAAACCAAGAATCAGACAATCTGACGTTAATTCCCGACGGTAACGGCGAATTTACTGAAGGCATGGGAATGCTGGTAGACAAAACAGATTTAGGCTTTGGCAAGCGGTCTTGGCGTTATTCGATGCTGGTAAAAGATAGCGTGGTTGAAAAAATGTTTATTGAGCCTGATGAACCGGGCGATCCTTTCAAAGTGTCCGATGCCGAGACGATGCTCAACTACATCAACTCCGCAGCACCCAAGCCGAAGCTAGTGTCGCTGTTTACAAAAATGGGCTGTCCCTTCTGCGCTAAGGCTAAGGCAATGCTGAGTCAAAAGGGCTTGGATTATGAAGAAATTGTCTTGGGCCGGGAGATCACAACTCGATCGCTCCGGGCTATGACTGGGGCTACAACTGTGCCGCAAGTATTTATCGACGGCAAGTTGATCGGTGGTTCCGAAGCCCTAGAGTCTTATTTGGCAGTTGCTTAGTTAAACAACAATAACTTAGCCTGCGGGTGCACAGTCCACACCTTACTCGTTGTACGGTGCGTACTGTGCGCCTTTGCCGTATTTGGGGTATTTAGCCCGATCGAGCTTGCGCGTCTAAAGTTCGATCGGTCTATTGATCCATTCTCGTGCCACAATTACTGGGGAAGTAATATTAAAAACGCAAGAAATGGGAGTGAACCATCGTGGATTTGAGTTTAGTAGCGTCAAATATCTTAAATCCGCCCATATTAGCTTTTTTCATGGGAATGCTGGCAATTTTTCTCAAATCTGATTTAGAAATTCCAGCGCCCATCCCCAAACTGTTTTCGCTGTACCTGCTGTTTGCGATCGGATTTAAAGGCGGCGTCGAACTGTCCAGAAGCGGAATTGACCAGCAAGTCGCCCTGACAATTTTGGCAGCGATGCTGATGTCAATGCTAGTACCCATTTATACTTTTTTCATACTGAGAATCAAACTCGACTCCTACAATGCCGCCGCGATCGCAGCTACCTATGGTTCCATCAGCGCCGTCACATTTATCACGGCAACCTCCTTCCTCACAGCACAGGGGATCGACTTTGACGGTTACATGGTAGCCGCGCTAGCATTAATGGAATCCCCAGCAATTATAGTCGGGCTAATCCTCGTGAGTGTATTCGGGGGGGAAGAAGGAAAACGCGAAATAGTTTGGCCAGAAGTGTTGCAAGAAGCATTCCTAAACAGTTCAGTTTTTCTACTGATTGGCAGCCTAATTATGGGCATAATGACAGGAGAACACGGTTGGCAAGTTATGAGTCCGTTTACTCAAGACTTGTTTTACGGAGTTTTGACTTTTTTCTTGCTAGACATGGGGCTGGTTGCTGCTAGCAGAATTAAAGATTTGCAAGAAGCAGGAATTTTTCTGATCGGCTTTGCAATCCTAATTCCCATACTCAACGCAGTAATTGCTTTGCTAATAGCGAAATTAATCGGAATGCCACAGGGAGACACTTTGCTGTTTGCCGTATTGTGCGCGAGTGCTTCTTATATAGCAGTACCAGCAGCCATGCGCCTAACTGTTCCCGAAGCGAATCCCAGCCTTTACATTTCAACTGCCTTAGCAGTGACATTTCCCTTTAATATCATTGTAGGCATTCCCATGTATCTATACGGAATCAATATGTTTTGGAGGTGAGATGATGGAGTCAGTCAAAAGAGTAGAAATCATAGCTCACTCAGTGGAGCTCGGCAAGATTTTAGACGGTTTAGACAAAGCTGGCGTACCCGGTTATTCGGTGATTCGTGATGTCGCTGGAAAAAGCACCCGGGATCACGTTTCTCGTGGTTCATCAATGACGGCACTGGATAACATTTACGTGCTTGCTTTTTGTTCACCAGCTCAAGTATCAGCAGTTGCAGAAAACATTAGACCAGTGCTAAATAAATTTGGTGGGTCGTGTTTTATTTCCGATGCGGTGGAATTGCTAATTACTAGGTGCGTCGGGTAGTCATTAGTCCTTAGTGATTGATGATTGTACCAATTCGCAAAAGTAGAGCTGCATATAGATTGTACGCCATATGTGTAAGGACACGGCATTGCCGTGTCTTTGCGCGTATCTGCGACTTTAATCCTAGGCTGCGGGCCCGGACAGCCGCTGGTGAGAATGCCACTCCGTTTTTGCTTTTGCCTAAGTTTTTTCTAATTACTTTAGCGTGATTTAAAAAAGGCGATTTTGAAAATAATTTCTGTCTCTTATAGCACTTTTACCAGTTTATAATCATCAGGCATCAGCCATTAGCCAGCGGTCATTTCAGGATTAATTGCGCTTCCCCGCTGCAGAATTCAGAATTATTAAGAGATAGAAAAGAATCACTTGCCAAAATCCGTTAGCGTGGTAAATTCTAAGCCACCACAGGCGATCCTCTTCGAGGGCTTCGCTAACGCCCGATCGACTAACGATATTTTCAATAGGAGTTTAAACATGGCTGCATTAAAAGTTGGCATCAACGGATTTGGTCGCATCGGACGGCTAGTCATGCGTGCCGGCATCAAAAACCCCAACATCGAATTTGTCGGCATTAACGACTTAGTTTCGCCAGACAACCTGGCTTATCTTTTCAAATACGACTCTACCCACGGCATTTACGACGGCGAAGTTGAAAGCAAACCAGACGGGATTGTCGTTGACGGACTATTTATCCCCTGTACAGCGATTAGAAATCCTGCCGAATTGCCCTGGGGTAAATCCGGCGCCGATTATGTTGTAGAATCTACCGGATTGTTTACAGATTTTGAAGGCGCATCAAAACACTTGACGGCAGGAGCAAAACGAGTAATACTTTCAGCACCGACAAAAGACCCGGAAAAAGTACCAACATATCTAGTAGGGGTCAACCACCACAAATTTGACCCGGCAAAAGATACGGTTGTTTCTAATGCTAGCTGTACGACGAATTGTTTAGCACCAATTGCCAAAGTTATCAACGATAACTTCGGTTTGGAAGAAGGTTTAATGACGACAGTTCACGCAATGACAGCTACTCAACCAACTGTAGACGGCCCCAGCCAAAAAGATTGGCGGGGAGGACGCGGTGCGGCTCAAAATATTATTCCATCTTCGACCGGTGCAGCGAAAGCTGTTACTTTGGTGTTGCCAGAATTGAAAGGAAAATTGACGGGAATGGCTTTGCGGGTGCCAACTCCCGACGTGTCTGTAGTTGACCTTACTTTCAAAACGGCGAAGGAAACTAGCTATAAAGAAATTTGCGAGGCCATGAAAAAAGCTTCGGAGGGCGAACTCAAAGACCTTCTTGGATATACTGAGGATGCGGTGGTTTCGACAGATTTTCAGGGCGACGCGCGATCGAGCATTTTCGATGCAGGTGCGGGAATTGAACTGAATTCTAAGTTTTTCAAAGTCGTTTCTTGGTACGACAACGAGTGGGGTTATTCTAGCCGCGTGATTGACTTAATGCTGTCGATGGCCGAGAAAGACGGAATTTTGAATTGATTTTTTGTGAGGTGGCATTTGGGGCGGACTCGCGTGTCCACCCCACAAACAAATTCCTATGATTTTTTGTGGAACGGGTTCGCGTACCCGTTCCTGAGAATAGTACCTCATGTGAGTTAAACTTTTTTTGTTTCCGATTCGATCGCGCTCATGTCTGAATTACCACCGCTGAATAACGAAACTATTTGGGCTATCCTCAACGAAGAGATAGACGATGCTGCTGTCAACCGATTAGTTTGGCAGTATCTGGGGTACCGCTGCGATGCCGAGACTGGCAAGTGGAACAGTGCAGGTGTTGCACCCGAGTGGCGTCAAGAGTACCCGGAACCGCCCGATTTTATCGATTCTAGGCCGGCGACGGTGAAATTGACTCGATCGACTCCTCCAGAAAACAAGCAGTTGCTGAAGGAAAAATTGGGGTTTAAAGGCTATAAAATTGGAGAATTTGGGCCCCGACAGACTCGCAGGGCGACGATGGCTAATTGGTTGATGGGTTTTATGGAAGCTGGGGCGTAAAAGCAATTTTGGATGGCTGTGCGGTTGTTGCCCACCTTAGAGTACAGAGATATTAGATTTTTTGGCAGGAAAACCAGCATTTCCCTCGCTACCCTAATGCTAGCAGGCGTTTCATTAAGTGCGACCGCCACACCAGCCACCACCCAACCCCCAACCCAACTCGCCCAAGCAACTGCCAAAAAACGCCTCGTCGTCATGGACTTCGACTACGGCACCACTAACAGCTATTACACTTCCTACAGGGGAGTCGGCGCCGCCAAAGGCATCAGCGAACTGCTAATCAACGAACTCGTCAACAACGGCACTTATACAGTAGTCGATCGTAGCAAACTCGAACAAGTGCTCAAACAGCAAAATCGCAGCGGCGCGATGGATGCCGGCACAGCAGCCGAAATTGGCAAACAATTAGGAGTTGACGCCGTACTCATCGGCACCATTACCAAGTTTAATATCGACAAACAATCAGGCGGCGGCAGTTTCATGGGAATCGGCGCAGGTTCGCAAAAAACCAAAGCTACCGTTCAAATAGACGTGCGGTTAATCGGTACAGATTCGGGAGATATTCTTGCCACTGCCAAAGCAGTAGGAGAAGCGGATCAAAGCGCTTCTAATGTTTCCGTTAGGGGTATGGGCGGCAATTCCAGCAATAGCAATGAAGACTCACTTTTGAGCGACGCCGTTGACAAAGCCGTATCCCAAATGGTGACTAAACTGGCAGAAGTCTCTAAGAAATTAGGTTAAAAATTTTTCAGCTCCTTGACCTGCAATTGTACCCGTTAATATTAGTTTTGTTTAGGAATCTGCATTTTCCTTTAGACTAAACTTTATCAAGTTTGCTCAACATACTCAAGCATTAACAGTTTAATTAGCATTGGGATTTGAGTCAGCATCAACGCATTTTCCCTTTTGAGTTGGGTTTAATGCTAGGTTAGAGACTACTTTAGAAACGCCAGCTTGTTCTTGAATCCATCCGATTTCCCCCGGTTGCAGCTTGGCGCTTTCTACTTCAACTGTTGGCTTAACTGCCGGGGAAGGCGACGGAGTTGCCACAGCGGCAGATGGATTCAGTGCGGGTTTTGAAACTGTAGAAAAATCTTTATTTGGCTCGGGTTTGGGAGAGTTCGATCGCACTATTTCAGGAATCGAACAAACTTTCAATTCCAGCCAATTGCCTTGAGGCGTAAGCTGTTTGTTTGTCACCTGTAAAACGCTACCGGCTGGGACTGTTCCTTTGACAGTCAACTCACCGATTGCGGCTCGCAAATCCAAGCGCTCGCCCTCTTTTTCCCCTTCCCCAGCCCCAGAACTTTTAATCTCTATAAACGAGCCGATTTCTAAAGATTTGACCGGAGAAGGTACAGATTCAACAGTTTTTTCTGGCGTGCTTCCAGCTTTAATAAAACCGCGTTTCCCAAAAATCGACTCCCCGGCAGTATCGATCGCCCGACCCACCGGAGGGATGAAAAAATAAGCAAATACACCTCCCAAGCCTAATAAAAATAAAATTTTCAGCAGCAGCGAAAATGGGCTTTTGCTTTTTTCCGGCTGTAACAACTGCGTTTTTCCTTCAGAATTCCCACCGCCCAAGGTTGTGATACCGGTCAAATCCGTTGGCATATCCTCGCTGTCGGAAATTAGTTCGATCGGCGTATCTAAAGGTGCCACAGACAGTTCTGTCAAAGTATTGCCGTCTTCCCTCAAATGTGCTTGACAGTGAATTAAAGCAACAGTGACGTTATCGTGACCGTTTCTAGTATTAGCAATCTCAATCAGCCGATCGCGCGCCTTAGCCAAATTAATGCTACCGTCGAGAATTGGCAAAATCTCCGCTTCCCAACATTCCTCAACCCGGTCTTTATCACTCAAACCGTCGGAACACAGCAGCAAAACGCAGTCTTCATCCACCGGAAAACGCTGCACAGTCGGGTGCAAAGTGTTGGACGAAGTAATCCCCAAAGCTTGAATCAGAGCTCCGGCGGCCACTTGTTCCAAAGCATCCCGGTAGAGAGAGAAGCCCAAACGCACCTCGCGGCAAGCCACATTATCATCGAGAGTAACTTGATAGCAGCCGGTGCGGGTAATCCAGTAAGCGCGACTGTCTCCGACGTGGGCGACGTAGAGTTCGTGAATGTGGGCTAAACCCATAACTAGGGTAGTTCCCATCCGCTGGCGGCCTTGGCGGTGTTCGCTGTCGTTGCGACTGGCTATCTTGTCGTTAGCAGCACAAGCCGCCCGTTCCAGCTTGGAAGTCAGGCTCAACGGGTCCCAATTAGCCTGATGCAGGGGCATTTGCTGCAACTTGTCGCGCAGCACACCAATTGCTTCTTCCGAAGCGACTTCCCCGCCGTCTTGTCCGCCGATACCGTCGCAGACGATCGCGCAAGCTTCCGCACCCGGGTTTCCGGAGAACAGCGTACCGCTGGGCGGATAGCAAGCATCTTCGTTGTGAGCCCGGGATCTGCCTACATCCGTGCCCGTGGCAATTTCAACGTGACGATCGTAAAATCGGCCGCACTTTGCCAGAGCTTTATCCAACTGGCTCATCAGTTGTTCGCCGTGGCGCACTTGACCGGCAACCATTTGCTGGCAAAGTTGCCTCAAAAAATTGGCAATAGCCGGGTGAGCATCTTCGAGCCACTGCTGCCACAATTTGCCCAACTGCGACAAATGAGGCGGTTTGCGATCGGGCTGCAATTCCAGAAACCGCACCAATTGCCCTTCCACCCGTAGCAGTTCCGGAGTCAGCAGCGTCGAAGCCACGCCCTGAGCGATACACGGCTGCCACAACTGGGCCATTTGCCACAGCCAATTGAGCTGGCGCATCGCTGCGGCTCCTTTCCAGGATTCCGCCAATTCCGGCATTAAAGATTCCGTCACCTTCAAAATAGGCCCGTTTTCCAGCAGCCAGATATCTCCCGAGAGCTTGCTCATCTTGGACGATACCAGGCCGTATACTTGAGGTACGTGCAACTGATAGGCAAACAGTCTCAGATAAGGAGTGACAACACTCGGAATCTCTTCGGGCAGTTCCGGCAAGTGTTCGGGTTGAGTATCGACAAGAAGTCGATCGCGCTTGACCAAGTAGCGACCAGCGATCAGATCGCCTGGCTTACACCCTTTGATCCCTTCACCTAAAGCCCATAAGTAGTGTTTTGCCACAGAGTTTTGCATAAGGGTTCCTGACGCCTTTGGGCAAGCGTGCTGATCTGAACTATTTTAGCGATTGAACCTCGACGGGTTGATACGTGGCGATTATTTGACACCCCCGCTTTCTCAACAGACGGAGATTCTTAAGACTTCGCAGTCCTAATATCCTGATTTTTCAGGTTCCCGGGCTCACCACGTTTCCACTGTTGTGTGCGTAGTGATATCTCCTGACAATGTTTTAGGCGTGACTTTCCCCCTGTCGAGGGGTAGGTTTTAATGTCTTGTACTGACACAAATAGTCTACCATTTTGTTAACCCGCCGATGAATTTTGCTAGGAGCTTTCAGAGTTAGACGATCGCGCGAGGCCCAAGTCCTCGGCTTGAAATCACGCTGTTTTCAGCATATTCCTGATAGTGGCCATTTCCGAAGAAATCGCAGCACTCAAGGGAATTGAAATTTTAGACTAACTATAATGGTATGATGCAGCTACGTAGAAATCACCTGAGCCGACAGGTATAAATAAATATCAATTCTCGGTTTTCTCGCCAAGGGTGTTCGTTACCTCGTTCCCGAGTTTAGCAAGTAAAGTTAAATTTAACCTGACCCAAAGACGGATAAAAGCCCCCAGATTCATCTGTGGAATCCATCTCAAGTATAAAATCTACAATCTCACATCTCACATCTACTGACCGATGCCAGCCCGCGACAGTAGTCGTGGAGAGCAAAAAAATTTAGATATTAGTTCAAGCCCCCAGATTCATCTGTGGAATCAATCTAAAATCTAAAATCTAAAATCTAAAATCGACTGACCGGCCTCTGCAAGCTGTTGAGTATTTAACCATGCCCCCACATGAACCCAGCGCCTTTCCCAAGAATTTGCCCGATCCGAAGCTACTGCCTGCAGTTGAAATAGACGAAATACTCACTAGCATTCAACATTCTCACAGTTATTATTACAAAGTGATGAATCTTGAGGTTTGGGCGCTGGTGGAAACCTTGGATGGGATGTTTCCCGGCGCTTGGGGTCAGTTTATGACCAACCGCCAAGTTGCAGTTAAACAGTTTTTGGAACGCGATCGCCATCCTACTAATTGTCGAGTTGATGCAGGGGGTGCGAGGGAGAAGGAAGAAGGAGGAAGGCCCTTCGACTCCGCTGAGGGTAAAAAGAAGGAAGAAGCCAGGAGTCAGGAGTCAGGAGTCAGAAAGCAGCAGGAAGAAGAATAAAAGCAGATTTTCCCAATTCTCCGCCTCTGAGTCTTTGCTTTCTATCGAAGTCTAGAGCCCCCTTAATCGCCCTTAAGGCAGATGAGTTCTTGCACCCCCGACTCCCCTTAATTAGGGGAGTCGGGGGCAAGCTAAGAGGGGATGGAAACTCAGCTACAAGCGAGATTTATTATGGGTTTCACTCTTAAGTTGACACAAATGCCGATCGCCCGATCGTGCTTACAGGTGAATTTTCGCATCAACTTGAGGTAATCCCATGCTGTAGTTGACAGCGCGACCGTTGAGGTTGTAGCTGATTTGGCCTTTTTGGAGGAGCGATCGTACCAAGTGTTCCAAGTCCGAACCGATACGGCGGAGGTTGTACTCGGTCAAATCTTGGCCCTCGTATGCGTCTACGAGTTGGTCGAATTTGGCCTGTACCTGTTTGACTGACTCGTCATTCCAGTTAAGTTCGTTATCTGGGTCAATGTCGAGGGTCAAAAGGTCATTGCTGGGTACGAGTTCGTTATCTTCGAGGATGGCGGTGTATATGCGAATATGGCGGGTTGTTGACTTGAGCTGCATGAGTTCTTATGTGTAAAGATTTTTTGCTGAATTAATTGTAATGGCTGGGAGATACGCGGGGAGGGCGGGCGATCGTCAATTTCTCGGAATCCCCAAATATTTTAGTTGTTCGGCAGTCCAATTTTTGTAATATTCAGTTTTCTCTAAAGAATCGGAAGCTGGCTTCAGCTTAGAATTTACTTGAACAGTGAAGCCTGGATAGGGCATCCTCCTAGTATGAAGCCCGTCAATATTAAAATCTTCTTCGGGATGGATGTGAAAAGCCAGCAAGCCCAACTCTGAAATCTGATTATTCAATTTGTCTATCAATTCTTTAGTTTCTGGCGCAGTAATTGCTGTTTTTTCTGGATTAATTACTACCATTATTTCAAATTCCGAATTGTAAAATTCATAAATCGATTTCATTATGGCAGAATCGCGATCGAACTCAGTCCGCGCTGAAAACCGCTCGATTTTGAATAAAATTTGATTTGCCAAGCGTGCTTTTTTAGCGAAGGGACAAATCGGTAAATCGCTGAAAACTGGATGCGGTAACTCGACAAACTCCGTCATCCATCTGAGGGTCGATTCTATAATTTCCGTGTCAGATTCATTCATCTCAAATCTATAATATTGGACATTTAACCCTAATTATACTCAAACTCACAGCGCTTAAATTTAGTACCCACTAGGCCAGAAACCGGGTTTTTTCGAGATATTGCGTTTGGGCGCGCCGATGCGGGCAAAAACCCGGTTTCTCCGAGTCGCAGCCCTTAAATCCAGTACGCGCTGGGCCAGAAACCGGGTTTTTTGCGACAATATTTGGTTTCCTTGCGCGATCGA
Organism: Microcoleus sp. MON1_C5; assembly: GCF_036701875.1. Lineage (NCBI taxonomy): Bacteria > Bacillati > Cyanobacteriota > Cyanophyceae > Oscillatoriales > Microcoleaceae > Microcoleus > Microcoleus sp. MON1_C5. The sequence goes on from NZ_JAUBRN010000006.1 coordinate 101,147, forward strand.
TAAAAAACCCGGTTTCTCCGAGTCACAGCGCTTAAATCCAGAAATATAAGGACTGAAGTCCTTAGTACAAAAATCGCACTTCCATTTATTCGTGAGTTGTGCCGTCTGGCATAATTGCACCTGCGAGTTTAGCACTTGTCATATTTGCTCCAACCCAGTTGGCATCTTTCAGGTTAGCTTTCTCTAGGTTTGCATAACTCAAATTTGCTCCGCACAGGTTTGCTGAAGTTAAGTTTACTCCACTCAAGTTAGCATTTTGAAAGCTAACTCCAGACAGGTTTAAGCCTGCCAAGTTTTGACCGCTCAGATTAGCTTGAGCAAGACTAGATCCGATCAAGCTTACCGCTTTCAAATTTACGTTTTTCAGGTTTGCTCCATCAAGGTTTACTGCAACTAAACTTACCCCATTCAGCTTAACCCCCCTTAGATCAGCATAAGATAGGCTAACTTTAGTTACTTTGGCTTGACTTAAATCTGCTCCTATCAAATTAGCGTTATTTAAATTTGCCTGAGTTAGGTTGGCACTGCTTAAATTGGCTGTAGTCAAGTTCGCACTATGCAATTGTGTCTCGCTCAACTTTGCTTGACTTAAATTCGCTTGAATGAGTCTTGCATAATTCAAATTTGCCTTAGTTAAGTTTGCACCACTAAAATTAGCTTGAATTAAATCGGCTTGTTGCAGGTTTGTGGATTTCAAGTTTGCCCCTTGCAGGTTAGCTCCAATCAAGTTTGCCTTCACTAGGTTGGCATTACTCAGGTTGGCATTGCTCAGGTTTGCTTGACTGAAACTAATGGGATATTCCAGAGTTTTGCCGCTCAAATCGACTCCTGCTAAGTTAATCCCTGTAAAATCCCGTTCTCCCTGGTTATACCGCCGTAAAAATTCCTCAGCAGTGATAGCAAATTCCTGATTTTTTGAAACATAATCATCAACATCCTTAACAGAATCATCAACATCCTTATCAGCTTCCAAGTTATCCGCATTCACAGGATTAGCAACAGACTCTCCCGCTGCTTTTTCCCGCAATAGCTTGTCCACCCGCTCGCTAAACCGCCTCACAACCTCAGCATCATCAACCTTCTCACCAGCATTCGAGCTTTTCTCAACCGCATTTTCAACATAATACTTGTCTACAAAACTTTGCAACCCAGCATTATATCCCTGTCCTACAGCCTGAAACCTCCATTCGCCATTCTTCTTATACAGCCGTCCAAATTCTAAAGCCGTTTCTTGCGAAAATATTTGGTTTAAATTGTACCGAACCAATTCGCTAAGATTCTCTGAATTGTAAAGCCGGATAAAAGCCTTTTCAACTTGACTAAAACTTTGATTTTTTTCCTGTCCGTCGTGAATAGTCACCACAAACACAATTTCCTGAATCGCCGAATTGATTTTGCTCAAATCCAGATAAACCGTCTCATCATCTCCCTCAACTTGTCCATTCCTGCTGTCTCCTGAATGTCGCACCGCAGCGTCCGGCGATGTCAGATTGTTGTAAAATACAAAATACTTTTCATCGGGAATGCGACCGTCCGCAGCTAACATAAAAACAGATGCGTCAATGTCGCAGTTTTGTGCTTTATGGCTGACTTGCCACCCCAGGGCGATCGCAATTTTACTGAAATCAGGAGTTTCTTTAGAAAGATTGAATCTTTCACCCTTAGTTAATTCGATGCTCATGTGCGATAATTTCCTTACCTGAGAAATGGTATTAATTATCTTATCTATGTTAACCCGATCGCAAATTGGATTTTATCTCGAAGACATCGAAACCCCTATTGGCAGAACCGTCAATTTAACTCTTACCGGACTCATTCTTTTATCTTCCGCCAGCTTCATCGCCGAAACTTACCCGCTTTCGGGGCCTGTTAGAATTAATTTCCAAACTCTCGATACTGTTCTTTTAATCGTTTTTGTAGTTGAGTATTTATTGCGGCTGTGGTGTGCAGAAAATCGAGTTAAATTTATTTTTAGTTTTTTTTCAATTATTGATTTGCTAGCAATATTACCATTTTTGCTGGGATTTGTCAACGTTAGTTTTATCCGAATTTTTCGCTGGTTTAGAATTCTCCGACTCATCCGCTTTCTGGAATTAAAAATTTCTATTTTCCGCATCAGCAGCGAAGATGGGGTTATTTTTGCTCGGATTTTGTTTACTTTGCTGGCAATAATTTTTGTTTATTCTGGTTTGATTTATCAAGTCGAACATCCGGCCAATCCCGAAAGTTTTGGAACTTTTTTGGATGCTGTTTATTTCTCGGTTGTCACGATGACGACGGTGGGATTTGGCGATGTTACTCCGATTTCGGAATCCGGCCGTTTTCTGACTATTTTGATGATTTTGACAGGAATTGCTCTGATTCCTTGGCAATTGGGGGATTTGATTAAACAATTAGTTAAAAGTGCTAATCACGGAGAAGCTGTTTGTACAGGTTGCGGTTGGTCTGTACACGATGCTAATGCTAGATTTTGTAAAATGTGCGGCAGTCAATTAGATAATGGTTGACTGTTGACTGTTGACTGTTGACTGTTACAGCAGTTTTCAGTTGAGCGCAGTACAGATAACAGGTAGGGAGACGGAATTGCCGTGTCCTATACTTCATAAATCAGGAATACACTGTAACTTCTTCCCTCTTCCTTCTTCCCTCTTCCTGACATCCGTTACATCCGTTACATCCGTTACAGAATCCGTTGCCGAACTTCCTTCTTCCTGAGATCCGTTACATCCGTTACATCCGTTACATCCGTTACAGAATCCGTTGCCGAACTTCCTTCTTCCTTCTTTAAGCCAAGGGTAACAAAATTTCAAATTCAGTGCCGCTGCCTAATTCCGATCGCATTCTGAATGCACCGCCGTGTTTGCCCGTCACGATTTGATAGCTAACTGCTAAACTGGTTTCTTTGAGGGCGCGTTTTTCAGTAGAGAATGATTCTATGATTTTTTTGTACTTGCTAGGTGACATTCCTGGCCCGTTATCTGCTATGCAAATCGAAACCCACCGAACATGAAGTTTATCTAAATCCGGCGCAGGTTCGGGACAGCAGACTTGAGTTGTGATTTCAATTTTAGGCTGGCGAGTGGCGTCTCTGAGTCCTCCACCTTTGAACTCTTTCGCCAATTCTTGACCGACTGCTTCATTAATTAATGTATGAATAGCATTGGTCAAGATATTCATAAATACTTGGTTTAGTTGACCTGCATAGCAGGGCACTGGCGGCAGGTAGCCGTAGTTTTTCACTACTTTAATTTCCCTGGTCAAACGACTTTTGAGCAGCAAAAGTATGCTGTCTAGGTTGGCGTGCAAGTCGGTCGGTTTGGGATAAATATCGTCGATGTGGCAGAAGTTTTGCAAACTGGTTGCCAACTTGCTCAAACGTTCGGCTCCCGATTTGATGCTGGCAACAGTTCGGAGGAAATCGTTTTGCAAAAAGTCATAGTCGATCTCTTCCTTGAGCTGTGCTATTTCCGGCGGGGGGTCGGTACAGTATGCGTCGTAAACTGAGAGCAATTCCATCAAGTTTTTGCTGTAGTCGCTTACGTAGGTTAAATTCCCCCAGATAAAGCCCACCGGATCTAAAATTTCGTGGGCTACTCCGTTGACTAAACGCCCTAAACTCGCCATTTTTTCGCTTTGAATCATTTGAGTTTGGGCTCTTTCGTAGCGGACTTGAGTTTCTATGCCGCGAATTTGCCAGTAGGCGATGTTTAGCGCGTGAGGGTCTAAGAGCCGGTAAGATTGAGAGTCTATTTGGACGACGATCGGTTCTGACTGCAATTCGGGCGATCGACGCAGAGCTTGTGGAGCTGCTGCCAAAATGGTTGTACTCTCTGGAACCAATAATATTTCGAGGCGAGCGTAACTGTAGAGAACTTTTAGCGGCAGGTGCAAAAATAGCTCGGGGCCTTGGGGTTTGAGCAAATATTCCAGCAGTTGCCTGCGAGATATCATGCCAGCAAACTCTCCTGCTTCCATCAATACGACTCCCGGCACTAGAGGATGCTGTTCAAACATTTCGGCAACTGCCACAGCCAAGCAGCTCGATTTAACCTGAAAGTCATACAGGGGCAAATCCCAGAGCGTAGACTCTAGGGAAAGGTCTTGATGGCTGCCTTCGGAGACTGAAGGGCCAATGAGTTTGGAACTGAATTTATTTGCCACTGGAACTTTTAGTTGCCGAAACGCTGGGAAAGTGAATGGAGAACGTACTACTAAGCTAGCCTATCATTTCACCACAGGAGCGAACAACCGAGAATATTTTTGAGTTAATCATGTTTTGGGAACTATGGGCAGGAGAATTTCAAATTCAGTGTTCTTGCCTGGTTGCGATCGCAAATTGAGTTGGCCGCCGTGCTTTTCTGTGACGATTTGATTGCAGATAGCTAGCCCCATACCGCTGCCTTTGCCTGCTGGTTTAGTGGTAAAAAAGGTGTCAAATATCTGCTGGTGATTTTCTGGAGGAATGCCGGGCCCGTTATCGGCAATGCAAATGGCCACCCGCTTGCCGTGTTCGGTTTCTATCACTTTAGTGGTAATTTCGATTTGGGGCTGCCAGTTGTCCGGGCACGGGGTGTGTATTTCTCGATCGGCTGCGTACTCTGTCAGGGCGTCTAGAGCATTAACTAACAAATTCAAAAACACCTGACTCAACTGACCGGAGTAGCCGCTAACTAGCGGCAGTTCGCCGTAATTTTTAACCACTTCAATGCTGTTTTTAAAGCGGTTTTTCAGAATTAACAGCGTCATCTCCACGCATTCGTGAATGTCTGTCTCCACTGGCTTTGTCTCGTCCATGTGAGAGAAGTGGTGCAGCCCGTTAACTATTTTCAGCAATTGCGAGGCTCCCAACTCCATCCCTTCTAAGGTGATAGGCAAATCTTCTTGTAAAAAATCAAATTCAATTTCTTTTTTAAGAGCCTCAATTCGGGGACACGGTGCCGAATATTCTTCTTCATAAACCGACATGAGCTGAAGCAAGTGTTCAAAATAGGACAGCAGAAAAGTTAAATTTCCCCAAATACAGTTCAGCGGATTTCTGATTTCGTGGGCTACTTCTGCTACAATTCTCCCCAAACTAGCCATTTTTTCTGTTTGGATGAGTTTGGCTTGGGTTTGTTTTTGGAGTAACTTATTTGTTAATTGGTGAATTCTTGATTGAGCGACCATTAATTGGTGTACGTCTAACAGCTTGTAGGTCTGAGGGGCTATTTCCACGACTACGGGTTCGTAAATTAATTCTCCTGACCTGTAAAGCGATTCCTGGGCAGCTTCTACTATTAATTTACTGCCGGGAAGTACCAGCGGAGCTGGCTTGGAAAACTTGTATAATACCTCTATTGGTCGCTTGAAAAACATTTCTAATCCGTAGCGGCGGTTAATTTTTTCAAAAAAGAGACGCCTGGATATTATGCCGACAAAATTACCCCCCTCTGTCAAAATGACGCCGGGAAGCATGGAATTTTCTTCAAAAGCCTGGGCTACTTCTTTTGCCTGTTGAGTTAATTCAATTTGGCAGTGGTAGAGGGGCAGGTCTAGGAGAGTTGATTCTAAGGAGATGTTCCAAGTACAAATTTCAGGTATATGCAACACTGATAACTCCGAGCTAGTCTCACGCACAGCAAACATAGATGAAACCCCTGTTAAAATTGTATTCATTAACAACTTAAGTTGCTATTAATTGGTAACGGGTAATTGGTAGCGGGTAGTTGCTAATTTGTGAAATTTCAACAGCACCCGATGGGAAAACCCGATCGCAGTAGCATTGTCTGCTAAAGATTTTGTTTCTAAGTCAATATTAAACGATCGAAGCTTTTGTGGAACTTACGGAGCACGCGCTTTAAACTTTTTACCATGATATACCTGTGATCGCCTGTTTTCCGAAAATTTTTAATATTTATAACTAATTATTGTGATAAATTATACCATTTTTCTAGTGAGAGAAGGGAATTGGAGAACCGCGAGCGCGTTATCAGTGAATATACGGGCATCCTTCGAGGGTTGGAGGGCCCGGATTAGCCATCGTCCAAGGGGCTTGAGGCTCCAACGGTACCGTCAAGACTGGGGTCCAGGTAACAATCTGCCGATTCTACAGCACAAAGAAGTTCGGCAACGGATTCGCTTTCTTCGGATGTAACCGAATGTAACGGATGGGAGGCTTTAGTTATCGTCGCGAGAGAAGGAAGAAGCAATGTTCCGCAAGGGTTTGTGCAATTAAGAACCTTCTCACCGTATTGGCGGTTGCTATACCAATCAAAAGAAATCCAACTTTAGGCAACTTCCAACCTCGATCGTAGTCAGTTTTTTGCAATCTGCCATCTCCCATCTGCCATCTCAAATCGTCTTAGGGTTCCACCTCCGGCCAGAGGCGTTCTAGCTGATACCGCCAAGCCGCGAGAGTATTTTCGCGAGACTCTCGCCCTAGTTCCATTTCACCCATCAATCCTTCTGCGTAGAAACGGTCTAAAGTCTGAAGGGTAGTTTCCACAGACTGTCCCTGCATCTTCGCACCTTTGATGATTTGACGGATGCGGCTTTCTATTAAACCGCCGAAAAAGTCGGACAAACCTCGCTCTTGCAAAGCCAGCACTCTGGAGACGGCGGCCGAGAAATCTGCGGCCGCGAGTGTGGCACAACTGTGCTGAAATACTCCCCACACAACGTTTTGATGTAAGGCGTAGCGAGTTTCGAGGGTGGTGTCGAAGTTAGCTTCTAGGAGTTTATCAAAAAATGGTTGAGCTTCCTGGGCATCGGCGATCGGCAGCAAAATCCGCAGCCAAGTCCCATCTTCTGAAAGGAGGACTAACAGGCGAAAATTGGGGGTTTCTACTTGCCAAGAAGTGGCAGCAGGCATCTCAACACTGTCACCAAATAAGTCTTTAAGGGTATTGCTAATTTCTTCGGGAGTCATGCGAATTTTAGATTTTAGGTTTGAGGTTTTAGATGTGAAATTGCAGGCTGGTGAGTTTGTTTCAAAAGTTTGTAATATTTACCAGTATGGCTTAGTATCAACTCAATTTCAAATCTCAAATCTCAAATCTCAAATCAATTTAGTAAAAGTAGGGTGTACACCGCGCACATTTCAACGCTTGGTGTTTATGGGCGCACCTTACCCTATTGATATTTACCAATATCGGTCAATCTAAAATCTAAAATCTAAAATCTAAAATCGATTTAGGGAAGCCAGCGGGGGTGATAGCCGGCAAGGGGAAGTTCTTCTGGCTGTAATTTTGCGGGAGAACCGTCTGCGGGTATGTCTCCTAAGGGTAGCAGCCAGAGGCGGCTGGTGGCGATCGACTGTCCGCTATCGTTGCGGGGACTGTCTGCTGCTGAGGGAGTTGCTGCTGTGACTGATTGGTCGAAAATTAATGCCAGCCCGTCGGGAGATAAACTGATTTGGGTATCTAATTGGTTGGGCAAAATCAGCAGCGGTTTGATGGTTCCTACCAAACGAGTACCCTCTTTTTTGAGGTCGATGGTGGCGAGGAAAGGCTGTTCTTTGTAGCTTTCTGTTTTGAGGCGTTGGGCTAACAAACAGTAGAGACGCTGAACTTGGTTGTCTTGGTTTTTGCGGGGGTCGAAATAAACGGCCATAATGCTGCCGGGAATACGCAATATTTCTTGTTCTACACCTTGGTTATCTAAGATGAAAAGCGATCGAGTAAAGTCGCTGTTGTATTTAACATAGGCGGCGGCCGAGTTGTCGCGGGCCATCCCCAATACTTGTTCGTATTTTGGCAAAAATTCTACTGGGTCTGCTTCCGGTTTGAGGGGGACGATCGCTAATCCTTGTTTTTGAGATATTACCATCGATTTGCTGTCGGGGCGAATCATAAAATCTCCGCCTTGTTCGTTTTCCAATGGTCTGGGCGCCTGTTTTTCTTCCAAAATCCAAGGACTGAAATCGCCGGGATTGCTGCGGTTGACGCGCTGGACAACTATGATTTTTCCGTCGGCTGAGAGGTCGAATTTGAGGTTTTGGTAATCTTTGGAGTCTAAGATTTTGTCGATTCTACCGGCTGGGTATTTTTGTTGAGTTCCTGAGCCCGATTGGGGGTTGAGGCCGGTGGTGACTGTGAATAGTTCTTGATTTAGAGTGCCGCGAGTACGGGCGATCGATCGATCTGTGGCGGAGAATAAAATGCGATCGCTGTCGGGATACGGTTTAAAATCAGTAACGACTAAATCTTTGGGAGTCAGCGCTATCGGTTTCGATTCGCTGCTGGTGAGATTGACTAGCATTAATCTGCTTTCTGTTTCGCCTTGGACACCGATGTAAGCAAAAGCTCGATCGCGGCTGCGAAAGGAACTGCTAAACGGTTGCATTGGCGTTCCTTTATTTTGGTTGTTGTCTCCGAAATACTTGTCGGTTGCTCCGGCGAGTTTGACTGTGTAGGTAACGCCGTAGGGTGCTGGATCTTTGAGAGTGTAAGCCATGCGCCTTCCCGCCCAACTAAATTTACCGGGGAGGGGGGGTTCTAGCTTTAAGTTTTCCTCGACGGTGGAGTGGTTCATCGGCCGAAAGAATGTGAGGATAAAGCCAGTATCTTCGGCGCCGATTTGTTTGTTTTCCCAGGTAAATTCTCGCACTCTGGGTGCTGTGCGATCGCCGCTCAGCAGCAGCAGTCCGATTAAGACGCTCAGCACTAGCATGAGGAAGATGGCCGTGCGGTCGATCGGCTGTTTGAATGGCAGATTAGCGAAGGGTGAAGGATTAATTTTTTTCTTAAAAATACTCACAAATCTTTCTCTCCTACTTTCTGCTGAAAATTAACTGCCAAATTTTCCCTCTTAAATTTTACTGCCTTGGGCGTACTCCCGACCCTCTAAAACGGTTTTTTTTACCAGCGAAAACGAATGCAGCGAAGTATCTTGGTAAAAAACTCGGTTTCTAAAAGTGTTGGTGTCTCCAAGACTGAATTAAACTCACAAGCTTAAATACGCCGAGTATGCGGCACTTCTAACAGTATCAACCGAGTGGAGATGTGAAATTATAGATTTTACCTTTTATGATGCCTCAGAGCTAAAAATTGCTCGATCGAGAGAGGCTTTGAGGAAAGTAGAGCACCCTACCATTGTGCCAGTTGTGTCCAACACTGTTTGAGATTTTAGATTTTTAATTTAATCTCAAACCTCAAATCGCTAATTCTTTAATAGGTTGAGGGGTAACCCTGGCGATCTACCCATCCTACTAAGAATCATGACCCCTACTTAGATCCCTTTCACGAACCCTTGAGGATTGGTGTGTGGGAATTATTATTAACCGCTGATAGTGTATACGGAGATTCCGGTTCTGGATGTAGCTTAGAATATTTGCTATCGTAATGCCTGACCTCAAAATAGTTTAAGTTTGACGGGTGAGGCTTATACAGCGAGAAACATTCCAAAAGACAAAAAGTTGCTGCACTCTCTAAAGGCCCGACATTCACTACTTGATTTTTGAAGAGGCGACCTGATTTCATCCACTCTTTCATCTGCTTTCTTGACAAACAGTAAAATGCTGAATGAGGATTGCTAAACTCAGCAAATTTTACACCTTCTATCTCTACACTAGATAGCTGATTCCATGATAGCTCCGTATCAATTGTCAAATCAATGTATCTCTTGGTTCCTTGATACATTTCAAAACGGTTTGGGTAAAGAATAGCATTTTCATACCCGCTTTGTCGGTTAAAACTTTCTAATTTTTCTAGAATGAAAGCATCGTACAAAACAATGTCATCTTCTATGAATAAAAACCAGTCAAACTTTTCTACTCTTTCGACAAATTCTTCCTGAAGTCTAAACTCTACAAACATGGGGTCGCATTCAGGGCCTTCTTGTATCTGAATGCACTTAATTTGATATTCAGGTAAGTAGGCTGTAATGTGCCTGTTCGGTAGAGTTTGGATAGTAATTGTCAGGTCGCAATGAGCAAAACTCGTCAACAGTCCATCTATTGTTTGCCTGAGTCTCTCTATTTTTTCTGCGCCTTTTTCTGGATTGTTAGATTCTTCAACTGATGTAATGTGTGCGACAGCGGCAAAGACTTTGGGGCGTTCTTTTTGGGGGGCTTCTATTTCTTTGAATAAATTTATGATGCGATTTCTTTGATAAAAAAACATCAGTTTAGTATACCTCGTGGCTACTCGCGATATTTCTTGTAAGAGAGCCATTTGTAAAAAGATAAAGTGCATTACTTTTCTTCTTGTATTGTGTTCGCCTGACATATAGACAATCTCCTTTTTGTTTACTGAAACAGTTGATTGATTGGAACTAAATCCATCGGTGATATTTTATCGATCGCCAGACCCAAACCAAAAGCGACTCTACACCAAAGTAGAGTTGCCAGCACCCCTACAAACAGCCCTGTTAATTGAATATCCTGCCAAAAACAACTTAGTCCTTCTTTCCACAAACCGTAGTTAGTTACTGCATAGGTAGGAAGGTCGCCGATAGCTACAGCAATCACGGCACCTAAATTACCTTTTAAGTGGTATCCCAGCGGTATACTTATACATAGATTCACAAAAGTCAGCAGATTGCCCATAGCTGGGTACTGAGACTTTCCTACGGCTAGCAGACAAGAACCCATTATATTGTGCAGGGTGGTGTGCCAGATACCTAACGCCAAGATTGGCATCATCCAAGATGCAGCCTCATACTCTTTCCGATACAGTATTAAAATTAACTGATCTCCAAAGCTCACAAAAATTGCTAAACCTACGGCTAATGGTATTAGAATTAGCTTGCGGTTCTTGAGTATCTTGGCGCGCAACTCCTCCCGCGGCAACTCGGCCAGCATAGAAATTGAGGGAAAAATCACCCGACCACTAATTGCGATGATGACTTGGCGCGGCATATCCCCCAGGGTAAAAGCGATTCCGTAAATGCCCAACATTGTTAAAGTAAATATTTTCCCGAGGATGAGTCTATCGGCTTGAGAACACAAGAAAAACAAAGCCGTAGACACAAAGATCCATTTGCCATAAGAAAATATTTCTTTAGCTGCTTCTTTATCCCAAGCAAAGCGGTTTGACTTGCCGGGAATCAAAAAATGGCTCCATACTACCTCCATTAAAGCTCCAGTCAAGCCGCCTGCAACGATCGCCCCGATGCTGCGATCGAACCAGGCCCAGACAATCATCACTGTTGTAGAAACAATCTGTATGCCCAACTCAAAAATTACTACTTTCTTCACTGCCATTTTGCGTTCTAGGCTGGAAGTGGCAGTGGATTTAAAGCCTCCTATTAGGGAATTTATACCTATTATTGGAATCAACCACAGAAGACGGGGCTCTTTATAAAAACTAGCAACGGGCTGGGCAATTACAATCAAACAAATGAAAATGAACAAGCTGCGAATAACTTGCAGTGTCCAAGCGGTGTTGAGAAATTGAGGATCTTCCCCGCGCTTATTCTGGATTATGCTTGGGCCCAGACCTATGTCTGAGAATAAGTTAATCCCTGTGATGAAAACGTAGGCTAGACCTACCAGACCAAATAATTCGGGCAAAAGCAGACGCGTCAGGATTAAGTTACTGCCAAATCGGATAATTTGACTGCTTCCATAGCTGGCGATCGTCCAGGCAGCACCTTTGATAGCTAATTTTTTTTCTGATGACATATACTCAGAATTTATTTCCTAATTACGAGTCTAGTTGCTGAATTTGCGCTTGGCAACTGTTACAGGATGCTGCTGCCACTTTTATAGCTAATTTTACTGTATCTTAATTTGCATAGCGAGGACGGGCCCGGAATGCCCATCCCAAAATCAGAAAGGTAAAATTTAATCTCCAGCTTGCTCCCGATTTAATAATCATAAGGGTTTTTTGGTTCGGGAATTGGTTGGAGGGATGATGCTTGAATGATTAATTTGCGCTTGCCTTGCAGTTCTTCTACGATCGTTTCTCCTTCTATTTCTAGCCAACTGTCTGGGGCAAAGGCGGTGCGGCTTTGACCGATGAGTAATTTTACTGGCAACCCGATCGGATAGGCGTCTGCCGCGCAGCAGGTAATGATAAAACGCCCGATCCACATATATTGTTCTGCTAGGTTAGGGGGATGAATTACAAATCCTTGAACTTTGACTTTTTGACCTCTGTATGTATCCGGTTCGGGGTTGAAATTTAACAGCCGCACCCATTCGACGAGCGATCGCTGTTCGGGTTTTGTAGTATTGCGAAATTCTTGGGGTTGCAGTCTGGTGATTGGCAGAGATTCGGTGAGGCCTCGTTCTAATGCTGTCTGGCTGGTAAAAGTGCGTGGCGTTGTTAGTAAACCTATTAATGCGACGCTCAACATTAAGGTGCTGCCGATGCTGGGGGGAAACAAAGTAACGTGTTCAACTTCTGTAATTCTGAGAGAGTTATTTGCTGATGATGTCCGCGATTGCTTTGTGGTGCGATCGAGTTTTAAGAGTTCCCAAGTTTTTAAACCCCCAATAACCATTAAGCCGATTCCTCCAGCTAGAGTCAAGCCAAAGTAATGGGGGTGAATGAGAATGCTTAATTTGCCGGTGATCCAATATTTAAGAAGCAGTATTCCCCACGCTAAGATAGCTAGGGCGTCCAGCCAGGGGCTAATTTTTTTAAGATTCATTTTTTAAGAGTCATTGAGAATTGGAAACTAGAACGTTGCAGGAAGAGAAAAGGAAGAAGAAGAGGAAATAAGGAACAAGGAAGAGGGGAAAAATAGCTATCTGTATATCGATTTCCGTGTCGTGGCTCAAAATAATTAAAAATCGCAAATCGAAAAGGGTATTAGTTGTCTGTCCCAGCTAATTTATTAACCTAAATGCAAGTTTACAGCGAGGGTCATTAAAAAGGTTAACTGAGCTGCCAAGACAATGATGTAAACTACGGCTCTACTTTTAAAAATTGACAGCATTAAACCGATGCCTTTGAGGTCAATCATCGGGCCGAAAACGAGAAATGCTAACAGCGAACCGCTGGTAAATGTGGCAGCAAAAGACAGGGCAAAAAAGGCATCTACTGTAGAACAAATCGATACGACTGCCCCTAAGAGCAGCATGGCTAGAATCGAGGAAACGGGGCCTTGGCCGAGGTTGAGAATTAGTTCGCGGGGGGCGCCAACTTGAATGATGGCTGCGATCGCACTTCCGATTACCAACACTCCTCCCAATTCGCGCAACTCCTGTACCATAGTATCTAAAAGCAGGCGCAGACGCTCTTTAGAAACGCGGTGGAACATGGAGGAACGTTTCGAGGTTTTTTCTGTTTGGTCTGTTTGTAATGGCTTCCAGTCGTCTTGTAGCAAGGATTCGATCGGCACCGCTCCACCCGGCTGACCCAGCATAAAAGTTCCCGACTGCAACAGCAGCGGAGTGTTGGCTTGGACGAGTTTTTTTTCGGAAAACTCTGGTTTTGGCAGGGGGATAGCGCGGGCTACAGAGGGTTGCAGCAGAGGCCGCAAGTCTTTTTGGGCGCTGAACACCCAGCCGATAATTGTGGCTGTGATTAGGGAAAATACCACCCGCAAAACTACAATTTCTGGCTGATCGCGAAATGCCGTCCAAGTCGCCCAAATTACCACGGGGTTGATGGTGGGGGCCGCGAGCAAAAAGCCGATCGCGGCTGGTGCGGGCACTCCCTGCATCAGTAGCCGACGGGCTACGGGCACGTTACCGCACTCGCACACGGGAAACAAAAAGCCGATCGAACTGCCCATCAAAGCCCCCAGTAGCGGGTTTCGCGGGATGCGGGATACGAGTTTGCGTTCGTCTACAAACCCCAGCAGCAAACCTGAGAATAAAACTCCCAGCAGCAGAAAAGGTATTGCTTCTACTAACAAGCTGAGAAAAAGGGTAAAAGCATTGTTTAACTGGTTCGTGAGGGCGGGTTGCATCGATCACCTACTGGTAGATTGCTATTTAGTTATACGTCTTTGGTAGAACTCCTTGTAGATCATACCAAAGCATAGCACTAAGTTAACAGCCAGTTAATTTTTTTTAGCCTTTTTTTTGCTGGATTTTGTAGACCTTCTAATTTAATCAATGCTGATGCCTTGAATGATTTGGACTGGTTAAACTTGTTTGAATTTGACTGAACTTTTCTTCATATCCGCCTCGTACAGCCAATCAATGATAGACTCTGCAAACTGTCGCAGATTTGATGGATCTTTCGGTTAACAATAATTGATTGTAGAACAACTGCCAAGGCAGATTTTGCAGATTGCGGGCGAGGGTAACTTTTGGGAACATCTCAATGAAAGCAGCCAAGCCCAAAATTGGAGTTAGGAGCCAGGAGCCAGGAGCCAGGAGGAAAGAGTCAGAAGGAAGGAGGAAGAAGAAGTGTTTTTACAAATATGAGATGCTCCCTAACTGTTTTATATAACGATTGCTATAAAATTGGTTTGTAGCGATGACTTTAGTTTTCACTACAAACCTATAGGGGGCGCACTGGCAGGTGTGTCGCTGGCTGAACGTTACGGGGGGTTGCGAGTACCGGATCGGGGAGATGGGATGAAATCGCCTCAAATGCCCTAGCTTGCAAGGCGTCCCGCCATCGCGATTGCAAGCTAAAACTCCGGGACGCGATCGCCCCAATTTCTGCTTTTAACTTGTCTCCTGACGGGGTGCATCGGGTGGGCGATCGGGCAATTCCGATTTTCCTCTCTTGTCCATTAATGATATTTTTCAGCTTAATAATTTTATTAACACAAGGTTAAAAAAATAACTCAAGGTTAATGAATAATTAAATAGTCGAACCAAGCGTTAATACCCCTCAAGTCAGTCTAAAATAAAGTCAGGCATAGCCAGGGCGCATTTATCTCGGTGATACTTAATATTGCCTCATACTTTAAGTGGTAAAATCCCATTTACTACAGTCAGTTTTTTGTGTAATTAAAAAAGCAGTTTGTCAGGATGATCCCGGTCAAAGCACTCAGCAACTTACCTGCTGACCTTTGGTAGCTGAATGTCTGCTAGCCAATATAACCCCAAAAAAGCGTACTGATGAATTTATGTTGAATACCTCCTGCGTAGAAAGACCAGTTCCACCCATCTCCGAGGCTGACCTAGGAGCACTTTGTTTAGACTCTACTCTCCAAGAATTGTCGCTTTACGATTTTCATGTAGAGGCTACGGATTGGGGAATGCGAATTTCTCAGATGTTAGAAGCTAATCCGCTGTTACCGGGAGTCATTGTGACCCATCAAGGTGAATTTGCTGGTATGATTTCCCGGCGGAGATTTTTAGAATTTATCAGCCGTCCTTTTGGGCGAGAATTATTTTTAAAGCGACCTGTGAGGGCTTTGTACCGCTTTGCCGAAACTGAGAGTTTAATTTTTCCCAGCAATACTTTAATCGTGGATGCAGCCAGGAAGTCGCTGTTGCGATCGAAAGAACTGCTTTACGAACCGATTGTAGTTCAAGTGTCGCCTCAAACTTATACTTTGCTAGATGTACACGAACTGTTAGTAGCCCAATCCAACATTCACGAACTAGCGACAAAATTGCTGAGGCAGCAAACTCAATCTCAACTAATTCAAACCGAAAAACTAGCCAGTTTGGGGCAGATGGTAGCTGGAGTCGCCCACGAAATTAGAAATCCCGTCACCTGCATCAGCGGAAATCTAGGCTTTTTGTCAAACTACTCGAAAGACATCATGGACTTGCTGTCTGCTTACGAACACATTGTGGGTGAAAACGAAAAAATTAACCAACTCAAAAAACACATAGAATTTGATTTTTTGCAAGAAGATTGGGTGGAAATTATCAAAAGTATGAAAGTTTCATCACAGAGGCTGACCGAACTCGTTACCAGCCTCCACACCTTTTCTCACATGGACGAAACCCACTTGAAACAAGCTAACATCCATGAATGTATTGACAGTACGCTGCTAATTATGAAAAACCGTCTCAAGTACCAAATAGAAGTAGTTAAAAGCTATGGTGATTTGCCTTTAGTCAAGTGTTACTCGGGTCAGTTGAGCCAGGTATTTATGAATATCATCAGCAATGCGATCGACGCTTTGGAAGAGGTAAAAGAAGAAAAAGATTTTGTGCCTGCGATTACTATTGAAACCGAGGTAATAGACAGTTCTGACGGAGACTGCGTGAATTCGGAATTAATTCAAAATTATGTTATGGGCGATCGACAAAATTCAAAACAGCTATCCTGCGCCACCCAAAACCCCGGTTTCAGCCCAGAAGCAGGGGAAAAAAATCAAAATAACGCTTGGATTGCCATCAGAATTGCCGATAACGGGCCGGGAATTCCGCCAGAAATTCAGCGGCGGATTTTTGAGACGTTTTTTACTACTAAACCCGCAGGCAAAGGTACCGGTTTGGGGTTGGCAATTACCCATCAAATTGTTACGGAAAAACATAAAGGCAAGTTAAATTTGCATTCAACTCCCGGTACGGGTACGGAATTTGAAATTTTGTTGCCATTGATTTGAAGGTCTGGGGGACTGGTCGATATCGATTTACCGTTCAAGCGGGGGCGGGTTTATTAGACGAGCAATTTTAGGGGGAGATTGTTTGTAAAACCCGCCCCTATTAATCGGTTACGCTCGAAGCTGAACTGGCATTACCAAGAATGTAGCATTGACTCCACCCAAAGGCTGGAAAATTACGGGGGCTAAAGCACCGTTTAATTGCAGTTGAATTTCTGGGGATTGAGCCGTTTTTAAGATATCAATCAGATATTTCACGTTGAAAGCAATATCTATGCTGTCTCCAGAAATTTGTGCGGGCATTGACTCTTTACCGCAGCCGACATCTTTAGCATCTACAGACAAAGTAATTTCCTGATTCTCCTCGTCGATACTGCATTTGAGAATATTATTTTTTTGGTCTGCAAAAACGGCAATTCTTTCTACTGCTGCTAAGAACGATCGCCTTTCTAAAGTAATTTGTCGCTCAAAGGAGGGCGGAATCAACTGCCGATATGCGGGATACTGCCCTTCCAAGGTGCGGGTTGTCAGCCGCTGGTCTGCCCATTCAAACACTACTTGACCGTGTTCAAAATGCAGGGTGACAGGTTCAGTCCACTGGCGCATCACCAGCATTCTTTCTACTTCCCGCAATGCTTTAGCGGGGACTGTCACCTCAAATTCTTCTTGGGTTTCTTCGCCTTCAGCTTTTTCATTTGCAGTTTGAACTACTGCCAATCTGTGGCCGTCTGTAGCTGCAAACTCCAAGCAATCTTGCAATACCTTTAAATGCACGCCTGCAAGTACCTGTTTTGCCTCGTCGGGGCTAGTAGCAAATAAAGTTCCTTTGAGTCCTTCTATCAAGGCTTCCGGCGGCAATTTTAGGATTGTTCCGGCTTCGATTGCGGGCAATTCTGGGAATTCTTCCGGGCCCATGCCTCTAACTTGGTAGCTGCCAGAACTGCAAGTGAGATATGCTACGGTGTCCCCCGCTTCGTCTTCTAAAGTAATCTCTCCATCCGGGAGTCTCGAAACAATATCGTTAAGCAATTTAGCGGGTATTGTAAAACTGCCGCCGCCACTCACTTCTGCTGCGAAGCTGGTACGGATGCCCAAACTCAGATCGAAAGCTGTCAAGCTAACCCGCTGATTTTCCTCATCGGCTACTAAGAGCACGTTGGCTAGTACCGGATGTGTCGGGCGGGAGGGAACGGCCCGACTTACCAACGAGAGGTTGGCGTTGAGGTCACTTTGGGTGCAAACCAATTTCATGGTAGGAAGGTTAATTAACCGGATTTGAAACAGAAACAAATCGTATCACAGAAAGCCAGCGGGTCGGTTTTTCTGTGTGTAGGGCTTAAGCATGGGGCGCTTATTCCCGGTTTCTAGGCAAAATTGTGTCTGTAAAAAGGAGAAATCTTCGTAGAAACCGGGTTTCTGATGTCAGCGCGCGTGGCGAACTATCTGTGTAGGGTACGCAGGGATCGCCTGTTTTTTTTAATTTATTGAACTATTTTTGTATCGATCGCCCTGTGGAAACTGTGGAAAAAACAGCTAACTGCTGGCTGGGCATCACCTCTAGGTAATAAATACCTGTGGAAAACTTGTGGAAAAGCTGTTGCGGTCGATCGCCCGCCCATTTTTGTACACAAACTGTTTCGGGCGATCGAGTAAAGTTTTCCACAAACCGAGGGCAACTTTTCCACAGGTTTTTCCACAGGCAAGCTGCTACGCATAGAGATTGTCTGTTATCGGAGAGTTACCCCTTCGATGATGCGGATCTTGAAATCGCTGCATAGAGTCATTGGTGTGACAACTGGCCACTGACTAATGACTTCTTCTCAAGTTTTGCGACTGACAACATTAATTCGATCGCTCAACTGACGCAAAGTTTGAGCCAAATTCGGGTCAGTGTTCCGCAACTGAGCAATTTTGTCGCAACTGTAAAGCACAGTCGTGTGATCTTTGCCGCCAAACACTTCGCCAACTTTTGGCAAACTCAAACCAGTATGCTGCCTAATTAAATACATCCCTACTTGACGGGCAAGACTAATTTCTCGCCTGCGAGAAATGCCTTTCAAATCTTCAACAGAAACATCAAACTCCTCAGCCACAACTGCAATTACTGCATCTGGCGTCGCCTCTAAGCTTTCAGTTTGCTGGTTCAAAACCGGGGCGATATTCTCCACGGTCATCGGCAAACCGGTAATTGAAAGATATGCTACCGCCCGAATCAAAGCACCTTCCAATTCCCGAACGTTGGAAGTGTAACTAGAAGCAATGTATTCAATGACATCTCGCGGCAGCCGCATATTTTCATACTCGGCTTTTTTCTGCAAAATTGCCATCCTAGTTTCCAAGTCTGGCAATTGAATGTCGGCAATTAATCCCATGGAAAATCGGGAACACAAACGCTCTTGCAGGCGTGGGATTTGCTGCGGCGGGCGATCGGAAGCTAAAACTACTTGATTCCCGGCTTCGTGCAAAGTATTAAAAGTGTGGAAAAATTCTTCTTGAGTGTATTCTTTGCCTTCAATAAATTGGATATCATCTATTAACAAAACATCGGCTGCTCGATAATGATCGCGGAAAGTTTGCATACTATCTTTCCTAATTGCGGCGATTAAATCGTTAGTAAATTTCTCAGTAGAAACGTAAAAAATCTTGGCGTTGGGATCAATTTCCAAGCGATAATGACCGATCGCCTGCATCAAATGAGTTTTGCCCAAACCGACGCCACCGCACAAAAATAGGGGATTGAATTCTCGGCCCGGAGACTCGGCTACGGCGAGGGAGGCTGCGTGGGCCATGCGGTTGTTGGAACCGACGACAAAGCGGGAAAATACGTATTTCGGGTTTAAATTGGCGGGTTTGGGGGGGTGAAGCGAGTGGCTTTCCATATCGGCGATGGGGGAGGGCCAAATCATGGCGGAATCGCTGCTGCCGCCTGTTTCGTTTCCTCCGGCAATGGTCAAGTAAATGTCCACGGGATAGCCGAGAATTTCGTAGACTGCATCGGCAATGGTTTTGACGTAATATTTTTGCAACCAATTGCGAGCAAAGGGGTTGGGGGCGCTGACAATCAAACAGTTATTTTCGAGCTGTTCCGCCCTGGCAGTTTTGATCCACGTCTCAAAGCTAGGTCTGCTCAGTTGTACCTGGAGACGTTCAAGTATCTGATTCCACAGACTTTCGAGGGGAATGTCCACTGCTCACCTCTGCCGATCGGCATTCAAGATATTAATTCTACTCTAGAGAGTTTAGTCCTCAGATGCTAAAGTTTAAGGGAGTCTGCCGATCGCCAAAATTTTTGCGGCTCTGCAGCCCAAACCAGGTATCGGGGAGTTAGACTAAATCGCCAAATAGTTGGCTAAACTTGTCTATAATTCACCAAACAATAAACTCTAAGTAAGCTTAACTATGTTTGCCGTCAAACGAGCGCTAAAATTGAATAACAACGAAGCGACCTTGATGGCAAAACACGCAGGATTTCGGCGGGTCGTCTTCAATTTCGGGTTAAGCTTGCGGACTCAAATGTATAGTGAGGGCAAGCTTTCGGACTCGAAGGTGATCAACGAAGTTAAAAAAGTTCTCACCAACCACGTCAAGAAGCAACCTGAATTCGCTTGGATGAACCAGTTGTCTAGCCGAGTCTACCAAAACGCTTTAATTGACTTGAAAGATGCGTTTAGTCGATATCGTGCCGGGAAAGCAGGTCATCCAAAATTCGCTAGCCGTCGCAATGGTCAATCTTTTACAGTAGATTCATCCCATGGGAAAGTTCTGCTAAGTGCTGGCAAAACCATTAAGATTCCTACATTGGGAACGTTTCGGCTTGATGAGCCACTAGAATGTGGTTACGTGTCTCAAACTTTCACTATCTCAAAAGAAGGAAGTCGCTGGTTTATTTCATTCTGTGTTGATGCAGAACGTTTACCAGTTCAACAGCCCAAAAGCTCTGTAGGAATCGATGTAGGTATTAAATATGCGGCAACCCTGTCAAACCAGCAAGTTTTTGAGGCACCAAAACCGCTGCAGCAAGCGAAAACCAAACTTGCTACTTTACAGCGAAAAGCGTCCCAGCAGGTAAAAGGCTCCAATAACCAGCGCAAAACCTACAATAAAATTAGCCGGCTTCACGCCCAAATAGCTTGTATTCGTAAAGATTTCCTGCACAAGTTAACAACTTACTTAGCCAAAACATTCAAGTTAATCAAGATTGAAAATTTGAATGTTTTAGGGATGATGGCAAATCACAAGCTGGCGGGCGCAATATCCGACCTTGGGTTTTATGAGTTTAAACGTCAACTCAATTACAAATGTCTTATGTATGGAGCAACTTTAGTCTTGGTAGACCAGTGGTTTCCCAGTTCTAAAACTTGCTCTAATTGTGGCAGCAAAAAAGATATGCCGCTAAGCGTTCGGATTTATGATTGTCCGGTTTGTGGAATATCTATCGACCGAGATTTAAATGCGAGCCTGAACATTTTAAAATGGGAACCCTCGGCTGGAGGGGGATAGCCTACTGATCTTGGGATAGCCGACTACCCAATAGCGTAGGAAGTAAACTCGGATGAACTAAAGATGGCTTTAGATAAGTTTAGGTAAGTTTTACGCAGCAGCTGCTCGGCAAATATTTAGATTTGGCAGGAAAGCCTTAAAACATGGCAATGAAGAGTTCTACTGGCAAATTTTGGAAGCAACCGGCAATTTACATATTGCTGCTGGTAACGGGAGCCGGGGCCGCCATGTTGGGCGATCGTCTGACGGTTTCTCAATTTCGTGCAAATTCTGGCGATTCGGGACAAAGGGCGCTGGAACCTAAATTGCAACTGCCTCCTAATACAAAGGATCGAGTTAGCAAAGTCTTGCCGCCGGCTTCCTTGTCGGGCGACGGGACTAATGTGAATTTTATTGTGGCTGCCGTGGCAAAAGTTGGCCCTGCAGTGGTTCGGATCGATGCTTCGCGCCCGGTGAAACCGGGAAATAGAGGCCTGTCGCCGGAAGATTTTTTTGGCATAGAACCGAATTCGGGTGGCCGGGGCGGGATCGAACGGGGCACTGGTTCGGGTTTTGTCATCGGTGCCGACGGGGTGATTCTCACTAACGCTCACGTTGTAGAGGGAGCCGATACGGTAAATGTAACTCTCAAGGACGGCCGCAGCTATCAGGGGCGGGTGTTGGGGGCGGATAAGGTAACGGATGTGGCTGTGGTGAAGATTGAGGCGAATAATTTGCCTGTGGTGGCGATCGGCAATTCGGATAAGCTGTTGTCTGGGGAATGGGCGATCGCCATCGGCAATCCTTTGGGTTTGGACAATTCCGTAACTGCGGGGATTATTAGCGCTACGGGGCGATCGAGCTCTGATGTGGGCGTACCCGACAAGCGGGTCGGTTTTATTCAAACAGACGCTGCAATTAATCCGGGGAATTCCGGCGGCCCGCTGCTGAATGCTTCGGGCCAAGTTATTGGCATGAATACGGCGATTATTCAAGGTGCTCAAGGATTGGGCTTTGCGATCCCCATTCAGGCGGCGCAAGAGGTGGCGAAGGAACTGATTGCGACGGGGAAAGTCGAACACGCTTATTTGGGAATTGAAATGGCGACGCTGACTCCCGATGTTAAGGAGCAAATTAACAGCAACGCTAACAGCAGCCTGCGAGTTGCAGTCGATCGGGGTGTGGCTATTGTTAGCGTTGTTCCTAATTCTCCGGCAGCAGCAGCCGGTTTGCGGGCTGGAGATGTGATTCAAAAAATTAGCAATCAGCCAATTATTCAGTCGGAAGCTGTTCAGGAGTTCGTGCAAAATGCTAAGGTTGGCGGGCTGTTGCAAATGGAAATCAACCGCAATGGGCAAATAGTTAATTTGACTGTTAAAACGGGAAGTTTGCCGGTTCAAAAAGTTAGATAAGAAGGAAGAAGGAAGGAGGAAGAAGGAAGAAGGAAATAATAATTTGTCAGTAGTTAACGACTAACCAATAACGACTAACCAATAACTATGGCAGAACTCTTACAAATCTCACAATTAGGAAATCCCGTGCTGCGCCGCCAGTCGCAAGTGGTCGAGAATATTAATGACGATCGCATTCAACAGTTGATTGACAGCTTAATCTTTACAGTACAGCAGGCAAACGGAGTGGGGATTGCCGCCCCTCAAGCGGCTCAGTCCGATCGCCTGTTCATCGTCGCATCCCGTCCCAATTTGCGGTATCCCCACGCACCCCACATGGAACCCACAGCGATGATTAATCCCCGGATTGTGGCTGCATCAACAGAGACAGTCAAAGACTGGGAAGGCTGTTTGAGCATTCCGGGGATTCGGGGATTGGTGCCCAGAAGTAGGGCGATCGAGATAGAATACACCAGTAGAGACGGCAAACTCCACCGGCAAGAATTGACAGACTTTGTGGCCCGAATTTTTCAACACGAACACGACCATTTAGATGGAATCGTGTTTTTAGACAGAGTGGAAAGTACCCACGAACTGATGACAGAAGATGAGTACCAGCAGCAATTTGTCAAGCTACTCTAAGCAAAAGCATCCACCGTACAAGCCCCCGGATTCATCCGCAGGGTCGCTTTCTTCAATTATCCAATCTAAAATCTAAAATCTAAAATCTAAACTCGATAGATGAGTACCAAAAGCAAATTGTCAACCTGCTATAGCCGCAAGCATTCAGGGTACAAAGCGCCCGGATTTATCCGTGGGGTCAATTCTACAATCTAAAATCCAAAATCTAAAATCTAAAATCGATTGACCGATGACGATTACCAGCAGCAATTTGTCAAGCTGCTCAGACAGTTTGTATAATTGTTATCAGTAATATTACAGATTTTGCACGCAGGAGGGCGAATGTCTATCAATTTGGAAAAAGGCGGGAGAATCAATCTCTCTAAAGAAGCACCCGGGCTGAAAAATGCCGGGATTGGTTTGGGATGGGATACCAATGCTACAGACACAGGCGCAGCATTTGACTTAGATGCTTCCGTGTTTATGTTGGGGGCTACTGGCAAAATTCCTGGCGAAAAATACTTTGTTTTCTACAACAACAAGGAGTCGCCGGACACTTCTGTAATACATCTGGGAGATAGCAGAACCGGAGAAGGATTTGGCGATGATGAAACAGTTACCGTCGATTTAACTAAAGTCGATCCGGCGGTGGAAGAAATTGTGTTTGTGGTAACTATCCACGAAGCAGAATCGAGAAGGCAAAACTTCGGTCAAGTGCGGAATGCTTTTATCAGGATTTACGACACTACTACTAATACAGAGGTAACGAAGTACGATTTGGACGAGGATTTTTCTAGGGAGACAGCGGTAGAGTTTGGCAGACTTTACAAGAAAGACGGTGAGTGGAGGTTCCAAGCTGTAGGACAAGGCTACAATTCCGGCTTGCAAAGCTTTGTAGACAAGTATGCCGCATAAAAAGGCGATCGCTCCTAGCTAAATAAATCGAGGGGAAATTCGGAAGCAGGAATGTTTCCCTCGATTTTAAGCAATCAGACTCATGAGGTGATAAACCAGATGGGAATTCAATTAAAGAAAGGTGAAAGATTTAATCTTTCTAAAACATCTCCAACTTTAACAAAAGTTGCGATCGCCCTGGGATGGGAAATAGCAACTGAACGAAGTTTATCGGACTCAAACCAGCAAAGCTGCGATATCGATGCCTCGGTTTTTGCATTAGGTTCGGACGGCAAAATTCCCGATGAAAGATACTTTGTATTTTACAATAACTCGCAGTCGCCGGACGGAGCGATCGCCCATTCGGGAGATAATCAAACTGGTCAAACTCAAGGGGATGACGAGACAATTTATGTAGACTTAGAAAAAGTAACGGCTGCTGTTGAGGAAATGGTTTTTGTGGTCACGATTCACGACGCACAAGCTAAACATCAAAATTTTAGCCAAATCAGAAATGCTTTTATCCGATTGTACGATCGCCAAACCGGCAGCGAACTAGCCCGCTATGATTTAACAGAAGGTTTTTCAGAAGAAACAGCAGTCGAGTTCGGACGGTTGTATAAAAAAGATGCAGCTTGGAGATTTCAGGCCGTAGGACAAGGATATAAAGCAGGGTTGCAGAGTTTTGTTGACAAGTATCATTCTGAGATTCAACAGCAAGAAAAGCCAGCAAAAATTACAGTAGAACTGCCTAAATTACCAGTTATTGAAGACAGCCAAAAAAGTCAGAAATCTATAGCATTAGACAAAAAGCTTCAGGAAAAAGCGCCGCACATTTTCAATCTGGCTAAGAAAGCCGATATCTCGCTAAAAAAGGCAAATCTCACAAATCACGATGCTCAAGTAGCGCTTTGCCTCGATATTTCTGCTTCTATGTCTTCCCTATACCGTTCAGGAAAAATTCAGCGTTTGGCAGAGAAGATTTTGGCTTTGGGATGTCGGTTTGATGACAACGGATCGATCGACATATTTTTGTTTGGAGTCAACCCCCACAATCCCGGAGAAATGTCGATCGACAATTTCTCAAACTTCATCTACCATATACTGCAACAGTATCCTTTAGAACCCGGTACTTACTACGGTAAAGTGATGAAGGAAATTAGAAAGTTCTATTTTCCAGATGGTCGCGGTAGCAGGCGCTACGCAGCTATTAAAGCCGATCGACCTGTCTACGTGATGTTTGTAACGGATGGAGAAACTGCGGACGAGTCGGAAAGCAAGCAGCAGCTACAATGGTCGTCCTATGAGCCGATATTTTGGCAGTTTATGGCGATCGGCACGTCGCAGAAAGATGTCAAAAGTAAGGGAGTTCGAGGGTGGTTAGCAAGATCCGTAGCCAGCGATTTTAGCTTTTTAGAACAGCTTGACGAAATGGGCGCTCGCTACCTAGACAACGCCGATTTCTTTAGTTTAGAAGACCCGGAACATATTGCCGATGAGGAATTATACGATTTGTTGACCGCCGAATATCCGCATTGGGTAAAATCAGCACGAATCAAAAATCTCTTACCCTAGAAACAGCTTTGGCCAGCCAACAAAATGTTAGCTTAGGGCAATCATTCAACTTCACAATAAACCTTACACAATCACAAAACTATGGCTATCAACTTGACAAAAGGACAATCGATCGTTCTCAGCAAAAGCGAATACGACTTATCCCGATTAACAATGGCTTTGGGCTGGGATGTAGCGCAAGCTAAAAAAGGTCTTTTCGGCCGCAGCAGCGGTGCAAATTTTGACTTAGATTCCTACGCTCTGCTGCTGGGAGAAAATGGCAAATTAAAGAACTACAAAGAAGATGTAATTTATTACTCTCATTTGGAGTCAAATGACAAAACAGTGGTTCACTCAGGCGACAATCTCACTGGTGAGGGAGAAGGAGATGACGAACAAATATTGGTGAAACTGAGTTCTTTGCCAGCACAATATCACAAAATAATTTTGGGAGTTAATATTTACGATGGGAAAGAGAGAAAACAGCATTTTGGTCTGGTACAAAATGCTTTTGTTAGGGCTGTAGATGCCACCGGGAAAGAAATAGCTCGCTATCGCTTGTCCAATGACCCTTCTTATGAAGGAAAATTAAATATGTTGATGGGAGAAGTTTATCGAGAAGGCGGCGAGTGGAAGTTTAAGGCTTTGGGAAATCCTTTGGCTGAAGATTTAAACGGTGTTGTCGGTTCGTTTATGCGGTGATATCAAAAATGTTTGTTAACCGCAGATAAACGCAGATAAACGCAGATGAAATTCCATCTGCGTTTATCTGTGTTAATCCGCTGATATCTGCGGTTAACAAATCCCCATTTACTTATTAGACATCTCCAAAAAAGCTACTCCAATCAATCTTTAATCGGCCGCATTGTCGGGAACATCACCGCATCGCGGATGCTTTGAGTATTAGTTAAAAGCATCACCAATCTGTCTACGCCGATGCCCATTCCCGCACAATTAGGCATTCCCAAAGATAGCGCTTGAATAAAGTCTTCATCCATTGGATGCGCTTCGTCATCGCCGGCATTTTTCTGTGCTAACTGTTCCTCAAACCGCTTTCTTTGCTCCTTCGGATCGTTCAATTCTGAGAAGCCGTTCGAGTATTCTGTACCGTTGATAAATAGCTCGAAACGTTCTACAAATCCCGGCTTGCTGCGATGTCCTTTTGCTAAGGGACTGACTTCAACAGGGTAGTCGATGATGAATGTAGGTTGAATTAGTTTGGGGACAACTAACTTGTCAAAAACTGCATACAGCACGTAGCCTAAACTCTGTTGTTCTAACTTAGACAGGTGCAATTCTAGCTTGGTTGCAGAGGCGAGCGCACTTTCCAAGTCCAAACTGTCAAAATCCAGCCCAAACTCGTCTCTGACAGCTTCTACCATCGTTTTCACTTGCCAGTGTTTGCCGCTGAAACCGGGATATTTTTCGCTGTAGTCGAACTTGCGTTCTAAACTAATCGTTTCCCCCTGATTTTCAATCTCCTTGACATCCCCAAATACCGCCGCCGCTGCGAAACACATCACGTCTTCGACAACTGTTAAAATGTCGAAAACATCAGCATAAGCTTGGTAAACTTCTAACGAGGTAAACTCGGGATTGTGAGTGCTGTCAATGCCCTCATTTCTAAATGCTTTCCCTAGTTCAAATACTCGCTCAAAACCGCCGCAAATTGCCCGCTTTAAGAATAATTCGGGAGCCACTCGCAAATACAAATCCACATCCAAAGCATTGTGGTGAGTGATGAAGGGCTTAGCAGCAGCACCGCCGTAAATAGCTTGCAGTGTTGGCGTTTCTATTTCGTAAAAATTGGCTTGCCAGAGATAGGAACGGATGCTTTGAACGATGCGGCTGCGAAGCATAAAACGGTTGAGCGCATCTTGGTTGCTTGCCAAATCCATTTCGCGGTGACGGCGGCAAACTTCGGGGTCGTTAATTCCGTAATAAGCATCGGGAAATTGAATGGTAGCTTTTGATAAAAGCTTTAATTCCCTCACTAAAATAGAAAGTTCTCCCCTGGGGGTGCGGCAGCCGATACCTTCGACGCCGACAAAATCGCCAACATCGAGCAATTTTTTAATTTGTTCAAAGCTCAAACCGACTTCGCCGGTGACGATTGCTTTCTCGATTTTGAGTTGAATTTTGTCTGTGGCGTCTTTTAAATCGATGAAACCAATTTTGCCGCTGTCTCGTTTGGAAGTGATGCGGCCGGCTAATCGCAGGGGAATTTCTTCGGGGTCGCTTTCTCCGTTTTCGAGTTCTTTTCCCGGCTGACTAAATATTTCGCGAACTTGCTTGGCTGTGTGCGATCGCGCGTAGGATTCACTGGGATACGGTTCTATGCCTTGCGATCGCAGTTCGTCTACTTTTTGACTGCGGACTTCGGCTTCACTGAGAGTCATTAGTTATTGCCTGATTAAAATTACAAATATCTGACATCTTGCACTATTCTGGCGATCGTGCGATCGGGCGTTGCTCAAAGCAACGCCCCACAAGAAAATTCACTCTTTGTGGAACAGGCATCTTGCCTGTTCGTGACAAAGCTGCAAGATGTCAGAAACACCAAACTCTATCATAACAGGGTGGTTTTGAGAGCCAATTTGCCAAATAATAAGTTACACCCTCTCGTAACCCGATCGCACAGAGCCGCACTCGCCCCAGAAATATCTCCGATAACAATTTGCGATCGAGTGCACAAAGCGACCGAAACATTAAAAAATTAAGTTGTCTGTCGAGCGCAACTGGTGAGATGATAAGTAGTGCAGCCTCACGGCAGTTCCACAGAAACTGAACAGCAGAAACGCGAGCGATCGAACTCGGCTCATCGCACCTCTGTCAGAATCGACCACACACACTCTCTCTTAACATATAAAAACCAGAATTATGGCTGTTGCAACTCAATCACTCGAAGAACTCTGCATCAACTCTATCCGCTTTTTGGCCATCGATGCGGTAGAAAAAGCAAAATCAGGACACCCGGGACTGCCGATGGGCGCTGCCCCTATGGCCTTCGTGCTGTGGGATCGGTTCATGCGGTTCAACCCCAAAAACCCCAAGTGGTTTAATCGCGATCGCTTCGTCCTCTCCGCCGGCCACGGCTGTATGCTACAGTACGCCCTCCTGTACTTGACCGGCTACGATAGCGTCACCCTCGACGACATCAAGCAATTTCGCCAGTGGGAATCCAGAACCCCCGGACACCCCGAAAACTTCATGACCGAAGGCGTAGAAGTTACCACCGGCCCCCTGGGACAAGGAATTGCTAATGGCGTCGGTTTGGCAATGGCAGAAGCTCACCTCGCTGCTAAGTTTAACAAGCCCGACCACACAATTGTTGACCACTACACCTATGTAATTTTGGGTGACGGCTGCCACATGGAAGGCGTTTCTGCCGAAGCTTGTTCTTTGGCCGGACACCTCGGACTGGGCAAATTAATTGCCTTGTACGATGACAATCACATTTCTATTGAAGGCGACACAAGCTTGGCCTTTACTGAAGATGTGGGCAAGCGTTTTGAAGCTTACAACTGGCACGTCGTTACAGTAGACAATACCGCTCTAGACGAAGATACTAACCTAGAAGCAGTTCACAAAGCTATTGAAGAAGCCAAAAAAGTCACGGACAAACCGTCCATGATTAAAGTCCGCACCGTCATTGGTTACGGTTCTCCAAACAAGCGCAATTCCTACAGCGCTCACGGTGCTGCTTTGGGTACCGATGAAGTGCAAGCAACTCGCGATTTCTTGAAGTGGGAACACGCACCGTTTGAGATTCCTGAGGATGCTTTGTCACACTTCCGCAAAGCAGTCGATCGCGGTGCTCAAGCTGAGCAAGAATGGCAGAAAGCTTTTGATGCTTATAAAGCAGCATATCCTGCAGAAGCTGCAGAATATGAGCGCACGGTTGCCGGCAAACTTCCTGAAGGTTGGGATAAAGTTTTGCCGACATACAACCCGGAAGATAAGGCAGATTCGACTCGGAATCATTCTGGAAAATGTTTGAATGCTTTGGCAGGTGTCCTACCTGAATTGATCGGCGGTTCCGCTGACTTGGCATCTTCTAACATGACTTTGCTCAAGGGTGAAAAAGACTTCCAAAAAGGTCAGTACGAAGGACGTAACCTGCGCTTTGGTGTGCGGGAACACGGCATGGGTGCGATCGCCAACGGTATGCTTCTGCACGGCGGTTTAATTCCTTACTGCGCCACTTTCTTGGTATTTGCTGACTATATGCGGGGAGCAATTCGCCTCTCTGCACTCTCGGAAGCTGGAGTTATTTATGTAATGACTCACGACTCCGTAGCCCTGGGCGAAGACGGCCCCACTCACCAACCCGTGGAAACCATCGCTTCTCTGCGAGTAATTCCCGATTTGTTGGTAATGCGCCCAGCAGACGGAAATGAAACATCCGGCGCTTACAAAGTGGCAGTAGAAAGCCGCACCCGCCCAACTTTAATGGCTTTGTCGCGCCAAAATCTGCCTAACTTGGCTGGAAGCTCGATCGAAGGAACTGCCAAAGGCGCTTACATTTTGTCTGACGACGGCGGCACTCCCGACATCATTTTAATCGGCACCGGCGGCGAAACATACCTCTGCGTTGATGCCGCTGAAAAATTGCGCGCCGCAGGCAATAAAGTGCGCGTAGTTTCGATGCCTTGCTGGGAATTGTTTGACTTACAAGATGCCGCTTACCGCGAATCTGTACTGCCGAAAGCTGTTACTAAACGGTTGGCAGTTGAAGCAGCTTGTAGCTTCGGCTGGGGACGTTATTTGGGTTCCGAAGGCGACAGCATAAGCATCGACACATTCGGCGCTTCTGCACCGGGCCCCGTTGCTTTAGAAAAGTTTGGCTACACCGTTGATAATGTGGTAGCTAAGGCTCAGGCGCTGTTGGGTTAATAGCAGCAGCATAATTTTTGGTGGGGCGGGCTTCTGGCTCGCCCCATTTTTTATAGAAGAAGGAAGAAGTTCGGCAACGGATGTAACAGATGTAACAGATGGATGGAAGAAGGCTTTAGTTATCTAGGAGAGAAGGCTTTAGTTATCTAGGAGAGAAGGCTTTAGTTATCTAGAAGATAAGGAAGAAGGAAGGAAAAGCTAAAATCTAAAATCTAAAATGGGAATATTGGGTTTCGCTTCGTTCTACCCAACCTAGAGCTCGCTACAGCTCGCGCATCATTGAGAATTGCTATATTAAGAGTTACGGAAGAAAAACCAGTTTCTACGACAATATTCGGTTTGGCAACAAGGCATCTAACCAGAAACCGGGTTTTTAGCCCCCGGTGCGTTCAAGACTGTATCTTTCAAAAATTTGAGATAGGTTATAAGTCATTGGGTTAAATTACTAATTACCAATTACCAATTACCAATTACCAATTACCAATTCTCGATTACCCATTCCATTTATGATGATTTGGAAATTTTTAAATCACCTGTTATTCACCGGGAATTATATTCCTCAAGGCTACTGTTACCTTTGGCAGCGAGAGCTAGTCGCGCTCCACATAGTGTCAGACTCTATAATTGCCCTGGCCTACTATTCAATACCGCTATCCCTAATTTATTTTATCGGTCAGCGAAAAGACTTGCCCTTCCGTAACATCTTTTGGCTGCTTGCAGCGTTTATTATCTCTTGCGGCACTACTCATATAATGGAAGTTTGGACGCTTTGGCATCCTGTTTATTGGGTTTCTGGCAGTCTGAAAATTATTACCGCCGCGATTTCTGCTTACACCGCTTTTGCATTAATTCCTTTAGTTCCCCAAGCATTAACTCTCCTCAGTCCAACTCAATTAGGGATGCTCGATTCAATACTGCAAAAAGAAATTATGGAGCGCCGAGAAACGGAAGCTCGCTATCAAACTTTAACTGAAGCTTCGCCGGTGGGAATATTTTATGCAGATGCTGTAGGAGACTGCTTGTATGTCAACGAGCGCTGGTGTCAAATTTCGGGAATTACCTGCGATGAAGCTTTGGGCAAAGGGTGGTTGCAAGGCATTCATCCAGACGACCGCGATCGGGTTTTTACTGAATGGTATAGCCCCACGCAGGAGAAATTGCCGTTTAAATCTGAGTACCGCTTCCAAGGCATTAATCACTCTCAAATCATTTGGGTATTCGGTCAAGCTGTCGGTCAAATCGGAGAAAATGGGGAGGTTAAAAGTTATGTGTGTACTATTACTGATATTACAGAACGCAAGCAGGTAGAAGAGGAAAATCGACGGCTCAATGAAACTCTGGAGCATCGAGTTGCTGAGCGCACTGCTCAAATTGAAATTTCTAACCAGACATTGCAAAAAGAAATAGCCTACCGCGAAAAAATAGCACTCACTTTGTTGGAATTGACGCAACTGCAAAATGCAATTCTTAATAGCGCTAACTACACAATTATTTCTACAGATCCCGACGGTACAATTAAAACATTTAATCGGGCGGCAGAGCAACTTTTAGGTTATTCGCAAGAAGAAGTGGTGGGGAAAGTCACGGTAGCAATAATTCACGATCCTCTGGAGGTCGCTAAAAGAGCTGAAGTTCTTTCTCAAGAATTGGGAGTGAAAATAGAGCCGGGAATGGAAGCCTTTTTTGCCTTACCGTCCCGGAAAATCGCTGACGAAAATGAATGGACTTACATTCGCAAAGATGGTTCGCGGTTTCCGGTACTGCTGTCGGTGACTGCCTTATTTGACAGTAACGGAAATATTAACGGTTTTTTGGGTATCGGTCAGGATATTAGCGATCGCAAACAAGCTGAAAAAGAGCTGCGCGACCTAACCAGTGCCATGCAAAATGCGGTGGAAGGCATTTCGCGGCTGGACATTGAGGGACGCTACGTGAAGGTTAACCGAGCTTACGCTCATAAATGCGGTTACGAACCGGAAGAAATGCTTGGCATGGAATGGCAGCCCACCGTACATCCGAGCGATCTTGAGATGATGATCTCAGCTTATCAGGAAATGCTAATTTCTGGCAAAGTAGAAGTTGAAGCTAGAGGCGTTCGGAAAAATGGCTCGTTTTTTTACAAGCAATTAACGATGGTAAAAGCTTGCGACGCACAAGGGATATTTAACGGCCACCACTGTTTTATGAAAGATATCACTGAGCGGAAACTAACTGAAAGAGCTTTGCAGGAAAGCGAATTCAAGTACAGGCAAATAGTTGAATTAGCAGAAGAAGGTATTTGGGTAATTGACAGAAATGGCCTCACTACTTACGTGAACCATGCAATGGCGCGAATGCTCGGCTATAGTGAATTAGAAATGTTCGGGCGGTCGCTTTTTGATTTCATGGACGAACCGGAAAAACCACAAGCTCTTGATAATGTCGATCGGCGCAAGCAAGGTATTGCTGAACAACACGAATTTAAATTCAAAAGTAAGGACGGCAAAGATATTTGGACTCATATGTCTACCAGTCCAGTCATGGACTCTCAGGGTAATCTGCTGTCTTGTTGCGCCTTGGTTTACAACATTACAGGCCGCAAAGAAGCAGAGCAGCAAATGCTGCAACTTACAGAAGATTTGAAGCGTTCCAACGAGGAATTAGAACAATTTGCTTATGTGGCTTCCCACGATTTGCAAGAACCGCTCCGAGCCGTTACCAGTTACACTCAATTGCTGGCCCAGCGCTATCAAGGAAATTTGGACGATCGCGCAGATAAGTATATTAATTATATTGTCGATGGCGCCACCAGAATGCAGCAGTTAATTAACGATTTGTTGGCGTATTCCCGCCTGGGAACGAGGGGTCAGGAGTTTGAGCAGGCGGACTGCCACGCTGTGGTTAAGCAAACTATGTGCAATTTGCAAATTGCGATCGCCGAAACAAAAGCTGTAATCACCTCCGACGCGATGCCAACCGTGATGGCGGATGAATTTCAACTGGTGCAATTATTCCAAAATTTGCTCGCCAACAGCATCAAATTTTGTCGCCAAGATATCCCGTTGATTCATATCGCTGCCTGCAGGCAAGAGAGCGAATGGGTGTTCAGTGTCCGCGATAACGGCATTGGCATCGATCCGCAGTATGCCGATCGCATTTTTATCATTTTTGCGCGCCTGCACTCCCGCCGCCAATATTCCGGTACTGGTATAGGTTTGGCGATGTGCAAGCGCATTGTTGAACGCCACGGCGGTCGGATTTGGGTGGAATCTCAGGAGGGAAAAGGAGCGACTTTTTACTTCACTATTCCTATAATTAGTACCTGAAGCCTCAAAGTTCCATTTTGTTTTTATACTTTAAAGGATACGCCGATTATGAGCGATCGAAGCACTGTTAGACCTATAGAGATTCTGCTGATTGAGGATTCTCCCAGCGATGCCGATTTGGCAATAGAAGTCCTCAATCAGGGTAAAATATTGAATAACTTGCATTTTGTGGAGGATGGAGTCGAAGCAATCAAGTTTTTGCGCCGAAAAGAACCCTATCTTAGGGTACCTCGTCCCGATTTGATTTTGCTCGATTTGCATCTGCCCAAAAAAAGCGGTATTGAAGTGCTAGAAGAAATTAAAACTGACCCAACCTTAAAATTAATTCCTGTAGTGATTCTCAGCACTTCAGCAGCTCCCGAAGATATTTTTAAGTCCTACTCGCTCCACGCCAACTGTTACATAACCAAGCCGGTAGACTTCGTAGAATTTACTAAAGTAGTCAGGTTAATTGAGGAATTCTGGCTGGCAGTCGTCAAACTTCCTCTAAATTAAACGAACAGATGGTTTGCTTATGAGCCTTCTAAAAACTTTTAACCTAGGGAAATTATGCTGGTAGATGATTTGCTCAGCGAGGCTGAATGGACTTTATAAAAGCTGGCGACAAGCCAAATTTTAATCATTTGCAAATAGTATAAGATATGGTAGAAGCAATAATTTTATTGAATAAGCAGGCTTTTCTGTTCGGAGTCTCGTCCTAATTTAATTCTGCTTAACTTGATTTGGCCTAAAAAAAACAGTTGAAAATATTGATATAAATCAACTCAGCACTCAAGTTAAAAATGATTCCGGTGGTAATTATGACAACCTCAGCAGTCGATGAAGAGATGCTCAAGTTTTATGCCCTGTCAGCCCGGTGCTACATCACTAAGCTTATCGATTTTAGTCAAGTCGCTAAGCTGGTGAGATCGATTAAGGATTGGTGGCTGGTGGTGATAGTTCCCAAATAATAATTTTCAAGTTGAAAATGGCATGGGAAAGCGGAAAAGTTTAACCTAAGATTGGTAGAGTAAAAATTTTACAGTCAAAAACGTCTAAGCTATGTGGATTAAGATTCTGTTAGTAGAAGACAATCCTGCTGATGCTGATTTACTTGCAGAACTGTTAGAAGTATCTGTGGGCGTCGAGTGGGAACTGGTGTCCGTTGAGTTCCTCCATGAGGCGATCGCACAACTGTGCAAACAATCCTTTGATGTAGTTTTGCTCGACCTTTCTTTGCCCGACAGCCGCGGTTTGGAAACGCTCACTCGCCTGCGAGAAGTTGCTCCTGATGTGCCAATGGTGGTAATGACAGGCTTGGACGATGAGGCGATCGCCCTAGAATCAGTTCGCTTGGGAGCTCAAGATTACATTGTTAAAGGTCAAATTACTACTCAATTATTAGTGCGGACGATCCGCTACGCGATCGAACGTTCTCAAACCTTTCAAATGCTGCGGGAAAGCGAGCGCCGCTTTCGGGCGATTTTTGACTCATCATTTCAGCTAACCAAGCTGCTGACTCCTGAAGGAATTGTGCTGGAAGTGAACGAGACAACCCTCGATTTTGCCGGATTGCGATCGGAGGGTATTGTGGGCCGCCCGATGTGGGAAATGGCGATTTGGGCCCAGTCGCCACAGGTTTCCGAACAATTGCAATGCGCGATCGGCAAAGCAAGTCGCGGCGAGTTTTTCCGCAGCGAAATCGACTTGTTAGGCAAAAGTGGCCAAATTATGACAGTTGATTTCTCACTGAAACCTGTTAAAAATGAAACAGGACAAGTTTTGCTGCTGATTGCGGAAGCCCGTGACATTAGCGATCGCAAACGAGCAGAAGCGGAAATTCTCAAAGCCCTCGCACGAGAAAAAGAACTTTCAGAACTGCGAGCTAAATTTGTCACAATGGTTTCCCACGAGTTCCGCACACCTTTGACAACCATCCAATTTTCCGCTGGCTTGCTGCAAGATTACAGTTCTCAGTGGTCCCAAGATAAAAAAATTACTCATTTTGTGCGGATTCAATTAGCAATTAAACGCATGACAGAGTTATTAGAAGATATCCTCGTAATTGGCAAAATCGAAGCCAATACCTTGCAGTTTCAACCGGTTTCCTTAAACCTCGAAAAATTTTGCCGTCAACTGGTAGAAGAGCAGCAGCTCAACGACAGCAACCAACACCCGATCGCCTTTCAATATGAAGGCGGCAACTGCGAGGCTCAAATGGATGAAAAACTGCTGCAGCAAATCTTGGGAAATGTCCTCTCAAATGCCATCAAATATTCCCCTGTCGGCAGTACAGTTTCCTTGCACCTCAACTGTCAAAACAAAGAAGCTGTTTTCCAAGTTCAAGACCAGGGCATCGGCATTCCCCAAGCCGATCGCGAGCGGATATTAGAAACTTTTTACCGAGCTACAAATGTCGGCAATATTTCGGGAACAGGTCTCGGTTTAGCAATTGTGAAGAGGGCTGTCGAACTTCACGGCGGCCAACTAGCGATCGACAGTCAAGAAGGAAAAGGCACAACTTTCACTATTACCTTGCCTCTAATCTGCCCTCCCAATCAATAACCAACTGAATTATTAACTATACATATCCGCTACTTAACGATTAATTAAGCGCCTAACAAACAAACTTATCAAGTGTCTGAACCCAGAATTTTCCAACAAACTACTGACTAAAAGGAGCTATCACCGTGGCTAAGATTTTGGTAATAGAAGACGAAGAAGCGATTAGAGAGAATATTTTAGAGTTGCTGGAAGCCGAGAATTTTGAAGGAATAGGAGCGATTAACGGCAAAGTCGGCATCAAATTGGCGATCGAAAAAATCCCGGATTTAATTTTGTGCGACATGATGATGCCGGAAGTAGACGGTCACGGCGTCATCAAAGCTTTGCGCTCCGAACCCTTGACTGCCACAATTCCGTTTATTTTCCTCACAGCCAAAGCCGATAAAGTTGACGTTCGCACGGGTATGGAACTGGGAGCTGACGATTACATTACTAAGCCGTGTACGCCGCAAGAACTGCTAAAAGCCATTGCTATTAGACTTGAAAAACAAAAAACAATTAGCCGACAATCTCAAAAGACGCTAGACGAATTACGCACTAATATTAGTATGTCGCTGCCCCACGAATTGCGGACTCCTTTGAATGCAATTCTGGGTTTTTCTGAGCTGATTCTGTCAGAATATCAGGTCTTAGAGGAATCAGATATTTTAGAGATGATCGGTCAAATTCAAACTTCCGGTCATCGCTTGTATCGACTGATTCAGAACTTTTTGCTGTATGCAGAACTGGAGATAGCAGCCACCAATCCCGAACTGCTAAAGGAGATGCGAAATAGCGAATTTAGCTGTGTAAAATCTTTGCTGAGTCAAAAAGCGCGGCAGCAAGCAAAACACGCGAATAGAACAGAAGATTTACAATTAAACTTGCAAGATTCGTCGGTAGCTATGGATTCTGTCAGACTAGCAAAAATTGTTGAAGAATTATTGGACAATGCCTTCAAGTTTTCATTAGAAGGAACGCCAGTTTTATTAAGCACTTTCGTCGAAAATCAGACTTTTATTCTGTCTGTCAAAGACAAAGGCCGCGGCATGACTACCGATCAGATTGCACAGCTAGAAGCTTACAGGCAGTTCGATCGCAAACTTTACCAACAAGCAGGTTTGGGATTGGGTCTGGCTATTGTTCAACGCCTTGTAGAATTGCACGGAGGAGAATTTAAAATAGAAAGTTTGCCGCAGCAAGAAACCATAGTTTGCGTTTCCCTGCCTGTCTAAACAATGATTATACCAGTTTCAAAAAAATGTAACTGTAGGCAAACTCCCAACCGTTATGGAATAAATCATTCCCAATTCTAAACTCTAAAATTTAAAATTGTATTATGCAGGAGCGATCGCTCCTTTCAGACACCGCTGCAGATAAATTTGAGCTACCTTATCATTAGGGTTGATTTCCAAGCAGGCCGAAAACAATCTTATAGCTTCGCCACACTTGTCACTATTGTAGAGTACCAAAGCTTGCTCAAACATTGTCTTTGTCTCTAACTTTTTCTGTCGTAACTCTGGCGGATCGGCCGCAAATACTTCATAAAGTGTTACCATTCGCGATTTGCCTTTAACTGCTACGCGATCTATCAACCTCAAATGATAAATATCGTTTAACTGTATAAAAGTATTGTGAGTAATTAACATCGAAACTTCATACTCTTTCGTCAAAGTTTCCACGCGGGAGGCTAAGTTTACCGCATCGCTAATCACCGTGCTGTCCATCCGACTTTGGCCGCCCACCGTGCCTAACATCAAAGAACCCGTATTGATTCCAATGCCAATTTGCAGCGGCGGGCGATCGGGTTGATGCCGACTAATATTATACTCGTTAAGCTGTTCTAGCATAGCAATTCCAGCTTTCACAGCATCGTCAGCACTGCCATCAAACAGTGCCATAATCGCATCGCCAATGTATTTATCAATAAAACCAAAATTGTTAGTAATGGCCGGTTCCATCCGAGACAAATAAGCATTAATAAATTGAAAATTTTCTTCGGGATTCATCGTTTCAGAAACAGAAGTGAAATCGCGAATATCTGAAAACAGCACCGACATTTCTTTCTGTACCTGATCGCCTAATTTTACTTCCAGAATACTTTCATATCCCAGAAAGTGGAGAAATTCGTGCGGCACAAACCGCCCGTAAGCATCTGTTAATTTTTCTTCCGCTGCTAAAGCTTTTTGTAACTCGTCTGTGAATTGCCGGCGCTCGGTTTCTACCTCTTGACGCTCTGTGATGTCTTGAAAAGCTGCGATCGCGTAAACTATGTTTTTCCGTTCGTCGTAGATTGGAGTCGCCCAAACCTCGATCGGCACAATCCGATCCGACCCATGAACTTCTAGATCGTCCATACGCACAAATTCTCCCCGCAACGCCCGAACAATCGGTTGGCTATCCCTCGGATACAATTGATTAGTTGCAGCGTCGTAAAAATGATAAGTTTCAGGAAATTGGTCACTACCCCCATCAAAAATTAAACCTTGGGCTAGTATCCTCTCCCCCCAAGAATTCATGTAAAAAGGTTTACCCTTACCATCGACAACAAATATTCCCACTGGCATAGCTTCCAGGAATTGAGTCAATCGGCTTTCGTTTTCTGACAGTGCCTCATTTAACTTTTCTTGGGCTGCCAAAGCTTTTTCTAAATCATTAGTAAACCTGATTCGTTCCACTTCAACGTGTCTTTGCAAACTAATATCCTTAGCAAAACCCTGATAGTAAAGCACTTCACCGTTAGCATCATAAACTGTGCGCGCATACTCAGAAATCCAGATAATGCTGCCATCTCGACAGTAAACCTGAGACTCAAACTCACACAGAGTACCGTGCTGTTTCATCAGCGCCAGAAACTCTTGACGGCGGTTGGGTTGGACGTACAATTGCTGCTGAGTATCATTAATACTTTCTATCAATTCTGACGCGGAATCGTAGCCGTAAATTTCTGCCAGAGCAGGATTCGCACTAATAAAATGTCCGTCCGGCGTCGTCTGAAAAATACCTTCTAGAGCATTTTCAAAGATCCCGCGATACTTCTCTTCAGCTTGAATTAGCGCCGCTTCAGCTTCCTTGCGTTCAGTTATGTCACTAAAAGCAATAATCGCATAGGAAATGTCGCCTGTAGAATCATAAATTGGAGTTGCCCAACTCTCTACAGGAATAATCTTATTAGCTGTACGAATTTCTACACTTTCAGTCCGGACATTTTCGCCCCGAAGCGCCCGCATAATTGGCAATTCTTCCACGGGGCATCTCTGATTAGTCCCGGCTTTATAAAATTGATAAATTGCTGCTTTTTGCTCTGAATTAATATGCGGCACAGTGCCTTTGCCAAATACATCTCGCGCCTTCTGGTTAGCGTAGAAAGATTGCCCGTTTGCATCAAGTACACATACGCCCAATGGCATAGCTTCTAGATATTGGGTCAAGCGACTTTCGTTTTCATGGAGTTTGGCAATCAGCATAGCCTGCTTGCGGTTTAATTTTACCAACTCCTGATTCATTTCCTGAAGTTCTATTTGTTTTTGAGCTAACTCTTTATCTTGAAAATATTTATATATTGCCTCAGTAACAGTTAATTTTAAGTCATCAGATTGCCAAGGTTTAGGTATATATCGGTACAATTTAGCATAGTTAATAGCATTGGCTACCGCCTCCAAATCTGCCTGCCCCGTCAACATAATCTTGAGAGTGCTCGGCGAGATAGCATGAACGCTCCTTAATAGTTCGTCTCCTTTCATACTAGGCATGATATGATCCGAAATAACCAAAGGAACTTCATACTGTTCTGCTAAAAGTTCGGACAGCAACTCTAAAGCTTCTTCGCCACTTTGGGCCGTTTCAATTAAATATTTATCTTCAAAGGCTTTTAGCAGGTCTATTTCCAGACTATCGAGTATAGTCTGCTCATCATCGACACAAATAATGACTGGTTTTTTCATAAATTTGCTAGACCAGACTTAATCGCTTCAATTAGTTCTTGATTTTGCCAAGGTTTTTCTATGAAAGCATGAAGATTTGCTTGACTTTTAGTCCGTTTTATGGCTTCTGGGTCTGCTTGTCCCGTCAGCATCACTGTCACAATTTGCGGATATTTTTGATGAATTTTAATTAGCAACTCATCTCCTTTCATTCCGGGCATCAACCAATCAGAGACAATCACTAGAATCTTAACCTCAGCTTCAGATAGCTCTTCAATAATCTCTAGGGCTTCGGCAGCACTTTCAGCAAATTCCCAAAGATATTTACCGTTAAAAGCCTGTTGCAGTTCAATTTCCAGACTTTGCAACACCCCTACTTCATCGTCAACACACAAAATTGCTGGTTTAGACATCGCTAGTTTCCTTCTTTAGTTTGGGAGGGTGAAGCCCGATGGGTAAGCACACCGTTTTCCAAATTCTACATTCCGCGCGGGTAGACTGCAAATTTTTAGCCCCCGACTTCAGTCTGCGACGCTTTACCTACTCAGTTAAATTAATCGGCAAAGAAACTGTAAATGCTGTATTACCGGGTGCCGACTCGACATCAATTTTACCCTGATGTTTTTCAATTATTTTTTTGACAATATCCAATCCCAACCCGCTGCCTTCTCCCGCAGGTTTGGTAGTAAAAAAAGGCTCAAAAATTTTCGGAATAATCTCCGGTTGAATCCCCTTACCGCTGTCAGTAATTTTTACCAAGACGCTGGTATCTTGTTGTACCGCGTCAATTGTTAAAGTTCCTTGATTGTCCATCGCTTGTAAGGCATTGTGAATTAAATTTGTCCAAACTTGATTGAGTTCGTCGGGATAACACAGTACCACAGGCAATTGATCTTGATAATTTCTGACTACTTCCACACCCTGCTTGATTTGGTTTTGATAAAGAGTTAATACAGTTTCAATTCCCTGCGTAATATTCACCTGTATTTTTTCCCCATTTACATCGTAACGCGCATAATTTTTCAGGGCAAAGACGACTTTTGCAGCGCGTTCAGTAGCGGTAGCGATGGTTCGGGCGCTTCTGTGAATGCTAGCAAAGTCGAAGGCTGTTTTTATAATATTTTCGCTGTCCGGGTCTTTGAGCAACGGCAAGAATTCTTGCAAATTTCCCTGCAATCCAATATTGACTAAAATGCTAGCAAGGCTGTCAGCATTGTCAATCCCTTCGGACTCTAGTTGCTGCTTCACGGTTTTTTTCAATCCCCGTTTTTCTCGCGTAGATAAAGAGTAAGTTTGTTGGCTGGAACGGTACATCAAACACAAGAAATCGTGCTCGCGTTCTGCAGACAGTTCTTTAAAAAAAACTGGCAAACTTTCGAGATTGTTATCCAAAAAGCTGGTAATATTTCCAATTGACGACCGAATCGCGCCCAAGGGCGTATTAATTTCGTGAGCAATGCCCGCAATCAGTTGCCCTAATGCCGCCATTTTTTCCGATTGCACTAATTGATTCTGAGTAGCTTGCAGTTGGTCTAAAGTAACTGTAAGTTCATTATTTTTCTGTTGAAGTTTTTTTTGCAACTGGCACATTGCTAAATGGGTTTCTACCCTAACTAGAACCTCTTCCACCTGAAAGGGCTTGGTAATATAATCTACCCCGCCCACCGCAAAGGCTTTGACCTTATCTAGTACGTCATTAATCGCGCTAATAAAAATCACCGGAATGTCGCAAGTGCGTTCATCTGCTTTGATTTTTTCGCAAACTTCATACCCATTCATTTCCGGCATCATAATATCGAGCAAAATCAAATCTGGAGGCATACCTTTTGCTGCAGAAAGCGCTAACTCACCGCTAGGTACGGGGCGAACTTTATAGCCCTTGCCATTCAAAATTCCGGCTAGCAGTCGCAAATTAGCTGGGGTGTCGTCAACTACTAAAATATTACCGCGATCGGTGCTAGCAAGGTCGTTATTCATGTGATATTGCTTGAGATATTAACTTTAAAATTTTGTCGTACTCGAAATTTTCTATACAATTGGCGATCGCACCAGCCGTTACTGCATCCTTTAATCGAATTTGCTCGATCGAGCTATCAATTACATCCATATCTGCATTTAGTATAGCCAGCTTTAAATCTGATACCAGCGACTCAGGCAATTTCACGAAATCAGCCGCAGTCATTGCGCGATCGCCCTCTTTGATTGCCGATAAATTAGTTTGACCCGGATCTTCATAAATATAGCGCACTCCGATATGTTTTTGCATAGCATCAAAAATATCGGCTTCCCGGAAAGGCTTCCTCATAAAAGCATCGCAACCCGCCGATAAAATAACTGCCCGTTCTTCCTCCAAAACGCTCGCAGTCAGCGCAATAATCGCAGTAGCTTGACCTTTAATAGTACCTTTAATGTATTGCGTAGCTTCGTAGCCGTCCATCACAGGCATTCTCATGTCCATCCAAATTAGATGCGGTTCCCAACTCTCCCAAATCTCAATAGCTTCTTGACCGTTAGTAGCTTCTTTTAGTTCAAAACCCAGAGGATAGAGGATTTTAATTAACAGTTGGCGGTTGAGCGGTTTATCGTCTACTATCAAAATTCGATAGGTGTGTTGGTTGGGAACCAGTGCAATAACATTCCGGCTGGGTTTTGGGCTTTCAAGATCAGCCGCATTGACCGCAATAACTTGAATGTCAAACTTAAAATTAGTTCCCTTGCCCACAGCAGAAGAGACGCTCATTTTGCCGCCCATTAATTCCACAAATTTGCGGCTGATTGGCAATCCCAAGCCTGTACCTTCTTGCGAATCTTTCCCTGTCTTGGTTTGCACGAAAGCTTCAAAAAGAGCGTCTAATTCATTGGTAGCAATACCGGGACCAGTATCTTCGACTTCAAAATGAAGGAAGAAGGAAGAGGTAGACGCTGAATCGTCATTTGGCGTGGCAATAATCTGGTTGTTCGAGCGACTGAATTGAGATATGTTAAGACCATTAATTGCTGGACTTTCTGTATTTTGTGATACTTCGTGGTGAGCAAAGTTTTCCCCTTCTACCTGCTGATTTCTGCCTAATGACTGCTTGCTAACTCTGACGGCTACACCCCCCTCATCGGTAAATTTAAGAGAGTTATTGAGCAGATTAATTAAGATTTGTCGCAACTTTACCTCGTCGGCTTCTACATATTGCGGCACGTCGGTACTCCGGTAAAAAACTAACTGCAACTGCTTGTCATCTGCTTTGAGTTCAAACATATCTTCCAAGTCGTTTAGCAGGCGATAGAGGTCAAATTTTTTGGGATTGAGGGTGGTGCGCCCGGATTCAATTTTAGATAAATCGAGTACGTTATTAATCAGGGTGAGCAGGTGTTCTCCGCTGCTGCTAATTATGCTAATGTTTTCTTGATGTTCTGGGCATAGAGTTTGGCTGCGAGTCATCAGTTGGGAAAAGCCG
Source organism: Microcoleus sp. MON1_C5 (assembly GCF_036701875.1). NCBI lineage: Bacteria > Bacillati > Cyanobacteriota > Cyanophyceae > Oscillatoriales > Microcoleaceae > Microcoleus > Microcoleus sp. MON1_C5. The sequence goes on from NZ_JAUBRN010000006.1 coordinate 144,577, forward strand.
AGAATGGCATTGAGAGGCGATCGCAATTCGTGGCTCATGTTAGCAAGAAAGGTGCTTTTAGCTTGATTCGCTACCTCTGCTTTGTCTTTAGCTACAGCCAATTCTGCCGTCCGCTCTTGCACTCGGTTTTCTAAAGTTTCAAAAGATTGTTGCAGTTGTTGAGCCATGCTGTTAAATGACTTGGCTAATTCCCCCAATTCGTCGGAGCGTTCACTTTCTAGGGTTGTGTCCCATTCACCTTTAGCAATATTTTTTGCTGCTGCATTTAAGCGCAAAATAGGGTTTGTTACCCATCGAGAAGTCAGAATGCCGATCGCCACAGCTACTCCTAAAGCTGCGAAACAAAGCAAAACCGCTGTGCGGGTATTAGCATCGATTTCTTTGGTGAAATCTGCTTCGGGCACAACTACGACAATTAGCCAGTCTAAACCTTTGCCGTCTTGGAACGGCAAGACTTTTAAAAATTGTCGCTTGTTATCTATTTCAAAGCTCAATAACTCTGATTTTTTAATTTTGTCTAATTTTTTAAACTTTGCAGTCAAATATTTAGCTGTCGCTTGAGTAAAAGGGTTGCTGCTTTCTTCTACTTTAAACAATTGTCTTTCCTTACCTTTAGTGCGAAACGGGTTTTCTGTTGTGGAAGTTGCTAACAAAGTACCCTGGCGATCTATAATAAATGTTTGACCGGATTTGCCCACTTTGAGACTGTGGAGAAATCTCCCAAGATGGTCTAGACGCAAGGCAGTAAATAAGACTCCTTCTAGCTGATTTTTTTCGCTGTATACTGGTTGGATAGCGCAGATAAGTAATGTCGGTTCTAGTAAGGAAACAAAAACCGAACTCCAAGTAGGTTTACCGACTTTTACGGCTTTTTGGTACGCAGGATGTTGCCGATTATCATAGTTTTTGGCAATGGTGGTAACTGTAGTGCGATCGCCTCGCTCGTTTGTACTGTAAGAATTAAAATTTAACCCAGTAGATGTTTCTATCACATTAATCATTCGGGAGCCGTTAGACAGTTGTTCACCGGCTCTATAATCTCCCTTATCGTTGCCAACGGAGGTAAAATTGATATATGGATATAATTGTACTTGCCGCCAAAGATATTTCTCCCAAGCTGATAATTTTTCCATTTTTAACAACCCGATCTTGACAGCATCCAGCTTGCTTTGATTGATTTGATGGGGAGTTGTCAGGTAAACTTGCAGGTTTTGCTCGACACGCAAACTTACCTCGCTCATTAACTGACTGGCAAGGTTATTAACTGCTTTTTGTCCGTTTCTAAAAGACAGATATCCTACGAGTCCCACGGCTCCCACGATTTGCAGTACAAATGGAACTATGAGAACAGTTCGCAGCGGTAATTTGTCTAAAAGTTTAGAAACCATAAAATTGAGAGTTTTGATGAACTTAGTCTAAAACCGTATTTGCACAACCGGTCTTAATAACAGCACCATTTATTTACTGGCGCTTAGGTAGGGGGAATTGATGCGGGCTATTTTAGCTGTGGTAGATGCTCGACCCCGATCGAATGTGAACCTAATGTTTACTCGATTAAAATCTATTATTTTACCCATTGTCGTATTATTGTTACCATTTAAGTAAAAGTTGCAGTCTCTGGCTTCGAGAACAGCCTGATATTCGATCGCGCGGGCGAGTTGAACCCGCAGGGGTCAAGCGGTTTGGAGGCTGGTCAGGAAATTTGCGATCGGCACTCGCCATTTTCCGCAAGACGTGTTATACTGTAAACAGTCGAGGGCACGTAGCTCAGTGGATAGAGCATCAGGTTCCGGTCCTGAGGGTCGGGGGTTCAAATCCCTCCGTGCTCATTGAAATTTATTGAATGACTGACTTTGAGACCGAGGACAAATTTTTGTCCTCGGTCTTAATTATTGTGATTTAAGCGTCAGTGTCAAAAATCGAATCGCCACTGTACTCGCATATCGCAGACTGATTGCGCCCCTGTTGCTTGGCCCGGTATAGTGAACGATCGGCGATCGCAATCAAGTCAGCCGATGATAGTTCCGAAATCGGAATCAAGTTGGCGATACCCATACTAATAGTAACTACATCACTCACATCAGAGGTTTTGTGAGGAATATGTAAAGCTTTAATAGCAGCGTGAATCCGTTGGGCCACCGAACTCGCTCCTTCAATATCGGTATTAGGCAAAATGATGGCAAATTCTTCTCCGCCGTAACGCGCCACCAAATCCGCCGGACGGTACACTACCTCTTGCACAGTCTGAGCAAGTTTGAACAGACAATCATCCCCCATTAGATGACCGTAGCAATCATTATAACGTTTGAAATAATCCACATCAAACAACAAAAGAGAAAGAGGTTTTTGTTCCCGGTATAGCCGCTGCCATTCATGCTCTAAGCGGTCATTAAAACAGCGGCGATTAGCAATTTGAGTTAATCCATCAATATTGACCACTTGTTCTAAGAGGTGAGTAGCGCGAGCTAGTTCTTCGTTAGAGAGTGCAAGTTGTTGATTAATTTCTCTCATTCGCGCTTGGGCCTGCTGCCTTTCTGCCAATTCCTTTTGCAACTTCTGAAAAATATCCGCTTGTTTAATGGCGATCGCTAACTGATTAGCAATCTGTTTAACAAGGTCAACTTCAAATTCTTCCCATTGCCGAGGAGCAGAACATTGATGAATACATAACAACCCCCACAAATCTTGTCCATTGAGCAACGGCGCAACTAAATTAGCCCGAACCGGAAATTGTTTCCAAAGAGCGCGGTAACAGTGTTGAAGGTCAATCTTATTGATATCTTGAACTACGTGCATTCTCCCTTCTTGATATGAATCAGGAGCTTGTTCACCAGCACATGGGTCGTTAAATTGATTTCTGCTTACCAATTTACATCCTTCGCCTACGGATTCTGAAACAAACTCACCATATCCAAATTTACTGTCAGGAGCGAACTTAAATATGCCGACGCGCTCGGCATCAAGAAACAGGCGAATCTCCTGCGAAGCAATCTCAAAAATTGTAGACAAATCAAGAGATTGACGAATGTGTAGAGTAATTTCTTGAAGTAATATCGCCTTGTCGTACTGTTTCCGCAGAGCTATTTCCGCTTGCTTTTGGGCGATAATAGCTGCCTCTGCTGCTTTTTTTGCTTTAATAATTTCACTTTCGTACAGGATACGCTGGCGGATACAGAGCAAGATGCAATCGTTGACGGAGCTTCCTTCCTTCTCCCGACGCACAGCGTTGATCAGCATAGGTATATCACTACCCTGCTTTGACCTTAATGAGAAGTAAATTTCCTCTACTTTACCGTCAAGCTTCAACAGGGGGAAGAAATGGGTTTGAAAAAAAATCCGGCTGGCCATTGGCAGAATAAAGTCCATTTTCCGTTCCCGCAGTTCATCGGTTTCGTATCCGAGTAATTGCAGTAAGGTGGCGTTGACCATTAGGATCGTACCATCGTCAGCAAACGAGAGGAATCCACAGGGTGAATTGTTGAGTAGCTCGTCTATCTGGTAGGTCATATTTGCCATACAAATCAGGTAGTATGAGGTTCACTCAAATACTCCTTAATCAGGTCGATAGTCTCTTGTGGATGACTCAGGTGCGGGCAATGTCCCGTAGCTTTCATCAGCCGTAGCGTACTTTTAGGCAGGTGGCGGTGGAGATAATGCCCTACCTCGGTGGGAGCTACCATGTCATCAGTGCATTGCAATATCAGTGAAGGTACTGAGGCATTCGCTAAATCAGTGCGATTGTCAGAGTAAAAAGTCACCTCGGCAAAGCGACTTGCAACCACCGGATCGGTGGAGCAAAAACTTGTCTCAAGTTCCTCACTTAACTCAGGACGATCCTGATTCTGCATCACCATTGGCGCCAGAAAGCTTGCCCAGCCAATGTAATTTTTATCCATGATATCGAGGAGATCCTCAATATCTTTGCGCTCAAACCCTCCGTAATAATTTGGTAAATCATTGATGTAGCAGGGTGAAGGTGCTACGAAAATCAGGCGATCAAAGTAATTAGGAGCTTGAATAGAGGACAGAAGGCCGATCATAGTGCTGACCGAATGACCGACAAAAATCACATTTGTCAACGCCAATTCTTGACAGATATCGAGGACATCCTGAACATAGCCATTGAGGTCGCTGTACCGTTCATAACTGTAGGCACTAATATCAGACTGTCCAGAACCTACATAATCAAATAGGATGATTTTGTAGTCCTTCTCGAAGGCCGGTGTTACGAAACGCCACATATTTTGATCGCACCCAAATCCATGAGCAAACATCATCGTCTGGGTGCCTTGTCCAAACAGTTTTATATTATTCCGTCGTAAAATTTTATGAGTCATTTGCTCGACACGAGGATTAAATTGATTATAAGACTTTTGCGCGCTTTTATGAGGATTGCTCATCCCAAATAGTGGTAGACAACAATTTAGGATGTCGGATTAATTGAGTGGCAACCTCAGCACTGACAGGCTGGCTAAACATATAACCCTGCCCAATTTCACACGCGATCGCTTGTAACTATTGCAATTGCGCTGGGGTTTCAATTCCTTCGGCAATTGTGCTCACATTTAAGCCATGTGGGATTACAACTATGGGTTGGGCAATTCTGCGAGCGATCGGAGCGTTGGCTAAATCGCGGACAAATGAGCGATCAATTTTGAGCGACTTCACCAGAAAATTTTTCAGGTTGTTGAAAGCAGCATAGGCAGTCGCAAAATCATCGACATAAATCTCAATATTATGCTCCGATCATTGGCTCAAAAGATTGTAGGTAATGTCAACATTAAGCATTATTGCCGTTCCCGTAATCTCTAGCTATGGATATTTTGGCTTCATATCGGTGCGCTCAAGGAGGCGATCGCTCTTAGCGATTAAAGTCGGTTGGCTGAGTTGACGTGCCGACAGATTCACCGCGATATTAGGAAGAATTAGTCCTGCTGCTAGCCACTGCTGATATTGCCAGCAAGCTTGCTCTAAAATCCATTTGCTCTTCGGGCAAAATCAATCCTGTTTTTTTGGCGATGGGAATACATCGATAGCGATGAATCCAACCTCGTTCAGGAGAATATCCTCCTACTATAACTTTAACACCAGCAAGGCTACTTGTTTGCCAATCGAGCTGAGGTTTATCGTACAGCAAGTATTGGCTTTCCAAGCACAATTCAAGAGATTTGCGATCGCCAGGGTCTTGGATTTGGCCCAAGGTATTGTGGCTGTGTAAAAACTATAGGTATTGGGCCCGATTCCTTAACGTAATATAGGGAAATATCTGCATTTTTGAGCAAGCTATCGAACTTCATTTCATCTTGTGGATCTAGGGAGACGCCTATACTGGTGATGAGGTGTAAATAATGATTTTTGAGAAGAAAATTATTTTTAATATTTTTGTAGAGGTAATCCCCCCTAGTTTCCCTAATCTAGGGTTAGTAGGGATAGGCACGATGCGGCACTAAGCTGCTAGGCCAGAAAGATTTTCTGTTATGTTCGAGAATCGGATAGAGAGAGGATTTTATGATTTTTGAGATATCATTGAAATCTACAATTTAGAGGGACAATAGCTTACCCCTAGATTTTTACCAAAACCTATTTAGTGGGATTGCTATAGCAGAAGGCGCTGATGCAAAAGGCAATAAAACTTCCTATTCCAGCAATTAAGAACCTCCAAAACCTTGTCGCGGTTGCTATAAATTTTCACAAACTCCTCAAATTAAAAAAGTTGGGTTTCCTAGCTCAACCCAACCTTCTTTTAATAAAGAATGACTGTTAAATCTCAAATATCCTCATCGTCTTGGCCTTGCACACCCTGCAGAATCCGCGATAGCTCACTCTTTTCATTAATCGTAATCCGACTCGGAGAACCGCTGATAATCCGTTCGTAACCACGGAACGAATCTTTAATTTGCGGCCCTCTTTCAGTAATCGTGTATTCCCGGATTCCTTTGTCGTGCCACGAACCGCGCATCTTAAACACATTAATTGCCCGCGACATTTCTCCTCGAATCTCTACATACTGCAGCATGATAATCGTGTCAGTAATCGTAGAAATATGGGAGTCCGTAATCGAATGAGCACCCATAAACTGGTCGCTTGTATTTGTGAAAAATCCGGTTATTTCTTCCTGCTTCGCAAAACCTGTCACTCCGATCACAAATTGCCTGAAAGCATTATTGCTGACACCCCTAGCTAAGGCCGACAGCGAGTCTATAGCAATTCGAGAAGGTTTGAACTCAGCAATTTCAGATTTAATAGTCTGCAAGTGGTCTTCCAAACCGGCAGATTCCGGGTAAGTACACAGCAGCTTTAGCAGTCCTTTCTCTTCCATTTCCTCAAAATCAATGCCCCAAGAATAAGCATTGCGGAACAACTGAGCACGCGACTCTTCATAGGCAAACAGCAGCGCCCGATTGCCGTTCATACAAGCATTCTGCAAGAACTTGCTCACCAACAGGGTTTTGCCGGTTCCCGTTGCACCCGTAGCCAAAATAATTGAGTCTTTGAAGAAACCGCCACCGCACATCTCGTCGAGAGTTTTATCCCCGGAAGAAACCCGCACGTTTGAAGACTTTTGAGTTAATCGCATCGCCCCCAACGGGAAAATATTAATTCCGTCATTAGTCATAGTAAAAGGATATTCGCCCTTCATGTGGGTTGTACCCCGCAACTTCAAAATTTCCATGGTGCGGCGGCGGCGTTCCCCTTCCAAAACGTTGCGAACAATCACCACATTATCCGACACAAACTCTTCCACTCCAAACCGCGCGACGGGGCCGTATTCTTCCACCCGTTCCGTAGTCATAACTGTAGTTGCTCCGACTTGTTTGAGGCGCGCAACTAAGCGAAAAATTTCTCGGCGCACCACCGATGCAGCATCATACTGCTGAAATACGGCGGTTACTGAATCTATAGAAACCCGCTTGGCTTTGTACTTGCGAATGGCGTACTGGATTCGCTCGATTAAGGCAGATAAATCAAAATTCCCTACTATATCTTGACCTTCCGGGTCCGGGGAAGCGTCCAAAATAAATAGCTTGCCTTCCTCGATTAACTGTGCCAGATCCCAACCGAAACTGCAAGCATTTTTAATAATATCTGCTGGAGATTCTTCAAAAGTTACGAAAACTCCAGCTTCGTCAAAATGGGTAATTCCGTTATAGAGAAATTGTACGGCAAATAAAGTTTTTCCCGTTCCTGACGTGCCGCTGACTAGGGTGGTTCTGCCGAGCGGCATTCCGCCGTGACTGATGTCATCGAAACCCTCAATCATCGTGCGAATTTTTTCAACTCCTGCCGTTCCCAATCCTTGTCGTTGAACCGTTTGACTAATTTCATTCATGTCGATTTTTGTCAACTCTCAGTATTCTTTAGTTGTCACTCATTAACCGCCGATCATGAGTCTTTGTACCCAGCTTTTAGTTTTGGCTCTTGCTCAATAACTAATGACTGCTGACTGCTGACTAATGACCCCCGCCCAAAAACCGATACCGTGCCACGTACTCCTGTCGTGGAAAGATAAAAATTTTAGACTTTTGTTCAACCTCCCAGATTCATCTGTTGAGTAAATCTAAAATATAAAAGCGTTCGACTGAGCGCGACTCGACGCTTCGACTGAGCGCTCGCCGAACGTTTCACGCCAAACCGAAGTCTCAAATCTAAAATCGACTGACTCTCACCTGATTATCTTATGAATTCAGGTCTTCTTCGCGAAGTTCTTCATAGAGCAAATCTAATCCTATCAGAACTTTCTCGCGATCGGACAAATCGCCAATAATTTTTCGCACCGGCGGCGGCAGGATTTTGGCCAGGGTTGGGGTTGCCAATATTTTGTCCTCTTCTGCTAGCTGAGGATTTTTGAGAACATCTATGACTTTCAGCGCGTATACGCCTTGAAATTCTTGTTCTAGGATGTCCTTTAGGGTTTTCAAAGCTCGCACGGAGTTGGGAGTATTCCCCGCCACGTACAGCTTCAGAACGTAGGTTTTCTTCAGAGGACTCATGAACTTTTTTAAATGTTGAGTATTAGTTGCCAGATGTTAGTTGTAGTTGTTATTTGTCTTAAATCCGCTGTTCTTTGTTATTTTATAATAATTTCCGCCTCGCGCTCGCGCGGCCGTTTCTCGGCTCCTTTCTTTTTTGTTAGATTCTACCTTCTACCTTTTCTTTCTTAAATTATGCCGAATCCCTTCTACATTCTACCTGGAGAGGTCTCTTTCGGAATCGATCGCCGATACATCTCGCACATATGAGCGATCGCGTCAATCAGAGTCAAGCGGTAATCGAGCAATATTTCCTCGCTGCGCCCTTCTATTTTTAGCTGTTTAGCAAACTCGTCTATCAATTCCATGTGAATTTCTACAATTTGAGTCACGGGAACGTCAGCAAAAAAAGCCAAATTCACAAATTCATCTATTTGATTGTTGACCGCAGTATCTTGAGAAAAATAATTCAAAAGGATGTCGCGATAACTCGACTTGAGTTGCTCCAAAAACTTTTGTTTCTCAGATCCCGACAGATTTTTCAAAAAAATCTGGGAATTTCTTTTATAATACACACCTAAGTATCCTAATCGCTCCCGTAATTTTTCCGCCAGCCGCCGCTGCTGTCGGCTGAGCAAACTTTGAGCAGTCAATTGGGCTGTCGCATCGACCGTTACGGATTGGTAATTGACAGGAACCGGAGTTGAAAGTTTTAGAAATTGTGCGATCGCCCGCTCGATACCGGCAGCTATTTCGCTCGATCGAGCGATTGCCAGTTGCACCTCACCAGGGTGATAAAAAAAAGCACAGCTTTCGTCTTGACTCTTGTTGGCGGTACTGGCGGCGGCCTCAAAACCATCTGAATATGGTGCTTCGGGCCTGCCATCTACCTGCGCGTGAGGCGAAAAAATCACAGCAGGCAAAAAGAGCGATCGTTCTTGCAGCTTGCCCAGAAACGATCGCAGATCCCCATCCACCTCCAAAACCAAACAATCAAGGTGATAATTGTGCTTGAGGAACCCCAAAAACTCCCCTGCCGACTTAATGTGCGTTAAAGCATAGCGATCGCCCCTCAAAAGCTCAATCGCAGAGGCTGCGATTTCCTCAGAGCGGACAAAAATACCGATAGAAAGTTGAGGAAGCAAAGCTGTAGGTGCACCACCTAAGTTGCCTGAAAGTGCTGGCTCGCTCAGAGTTGATATCTCCTTTACAAAAAACTTAACATTTTAACAATCATCTCAACATTTATTTTAACCAATCTTAACCGCAAAATAAGTGATGCGCTTCTACCAGAGGAAGAATCAAAGTTTACTCCGTGGTTTTTGTGTCAAGCACCCTGAGCGTGATTTCTGCAATTAAGCTTAAGCCTTAAAATAATTGTTAGTCGCCTCAAATCAGGTGTAGGCATCGAACTCCCAGGTTTCGGTGCAGATCCCGAGCCTGATAGGGAACTGATATAAAACAAATAAGATACAGAAATCCGCAGCTACATTGAGAATCAAAAATATTACTGCTCTCGCGAGCAGACTCTCAGGTTTGTTATGCCACTCACCAGCCCCAGTATCAAAAATTTTATCGAGCCAGTGCCGCTGTGCCTCCAAACAGCAGCGCTAGAATCGCTGCAGTCAATCTTCAGCTCCTGCAACTGCGATCGAGTCGCAGTAGTCAACGAACAGCTACAGCCGGTGGGATTAGTTTACCTCCGCAGCCTTTGGGCCCGGGCGGCCGATCGCACAAACGACGGGCAGCAACCTTTGTCAGAAAGCCCGATCGCGATCGAACCAGTCAGGGCATTACCAGCCGCTATGAGCGTCAGCGAATTCTGGCAGTACCTGCAAACAGAGGAACAGAACATCCCAGGCCGGCCAAACCGCCAAACCGCCGGCATTTCATCAAACAACCCGATCGCCCTGACAGATGCCAGCGGTCAATTTTTAGGAATGCTAGACAGCCTGAGCCTGCTGCAATTCGCCGCACTCAACAGCAGCTCGTTCTGCAGCCTCACAGAGCAGGCCACAGCAGTCAAAGAAATCGAATTAAGGCCGATTTCCCAAGCCATCGCCAGCGCCCTAGACGCTCAAGTGCGCTTTCTAGAAGCAGGATTGAAACCTTCGGAAAACCTGAACTCCCTAGTCCAACTACTGGAAAAACTGCCCCTGCCCCTGAGATTGCAAACCCCCACCGCACAAATAGTCAGCCAAAACGCAGCGTGGCGGATTTTGCTGGGAGCAGGCCCAGAACCAGTTCCAGAACCAGCAGCAAATTTGGGTAAACACTCGCCCCGCAAACCAAGCCATTTAACAAGCGAATACAAGAGCGTGCAGTTAGAGGGCATCACCACAGACTGCAGGAGCCTAGTAGGAGCAAGTAGAGCGGACGATTCCCTGCGGGATAGCTTCGCTTCACGCGATTCAACCGCAGCCACCAGTTGCCCGCTGCCCCTGTACGCTGCAGCCTCCCCCTCAACATTAACCGCTCCAGCTTGGTGTCCCATGGCCGGCAAACCAGACACCTACATTTGCGAGTGCCCCGTACAAAAAGGTCAAGAACGGATCTGGCAATTTGTCAAACAACCGCTCTCAGACCAGCTAATTTTAGTAATGGGACAAGATGTCACCGAAGAACATTTAGTCGCCAAAGAACTAGCAGCGAAAAACGCAGATTTAATCCACCTCAACCGACTAAAAGACGAATTTTTATCCTGCATCAGCCACGAACTAAAAACCCCGCTCACCGCCGTCCTCGGTTTGTCCAGCCTCCTCAAAGATAAATTGATCGGAGAACTCAACGACCGCCAAACACGCTACGCCAAACTAATCCATAAAAGCGGGCGGCATTTGATGACAATTGTTAACGATATATTAGACTTGACCCGGATGGAAACCGGGCAGCTAGAACTAATTCCCGAAGCAGTCGAAATAGCATCAACCTGCCACAGAGCCTTTGAACAAGCAAAACAACTGCAACAGCAAGAAGAAAAAAACCCTCCCGCCCCCAGCAAAACGGACGGTACAGCAAACGCAGAACCCTCCGCCCAAATAGAGTTTACCCTCGAAATAGAACCGGGACTGAGCCACTTAATTGCCGACGAACTGCGGCTGCGGCAAATGCTGGTTAACCTCCTTTCCAATGCCCTAAAATTCACCGAACTCGGCGGCAAAATCGGATTGAAAGTAAATGTTTGGGAAGGCTGGATCGCATTCACTGTTTGGGACACTGGCATCGGCATCCCCGCCGACAAACAGCACCTGATCTTTCAGAAATTCCAACAGCTAGAAAGCCCCCTCACCAGGCGCTTTCAAGGAACCGGACTGGGACTGGTACTGACTCAACGCCTAGCTCGGCTCCACGGCGGGGACGTTTCGTTTATTTCCTCAGAAAACCAAGGCTCTCAATTTACCCTGCTGCTGCCACCAAATCCTCCGGGAAACAGCAGCGAAGAAATCCCGGCACAGGAAGCGGCTGAGGAAGAATTATTAAAACCCCAATATCCGACTCTGAGCGCCAATTCTCGCTCTCGTTTAGTATTAATAGTCGAAGCAGTTCCCAAATATATCGAAGATTTAACCAACCTCATCTCAGGTTTCGGCTACCAAGTAATAGTCGCCCGTTCCGGCACCGAAGCGCTGGAAAAAGCTCGCAGGTTCAGTCCCGAAGCGATTTTCCTCAACCCGCTGCTGCCGCTGCTGTCGGGTTGGGACGTGCTGACGCTCCTCAAGAGTGACCCGGATACCCGATCGATTCCGGCGATCGTCACGGCCACCAGAGGGGAAAAAGAACGGGCCAGTGTCAACAGAGCCGAAGGCTTTTTGAGCTTGCCGGTGGAAGAACCCGCTTTGCGCCGCCTGCTGGCAGACTTGATCGGTCACAGTAATGCTAGTAGCCCCAAAGTAAGGAGTTCTTTAACCGTGTTGTGGCTCAGCCCGCAAAACAGTTCGTCTCAAGGTTCCGCTTTACTGCTCAACCCCAACTACTGCCGGGTTTTAGAAGCAGACGACCTCGGCCAAGCAGAACTCGTGGCCAGAATTTGGCGGCCCGACGCGATCGTCTTGGACGGTACAAGTCAACTGCAAAACCCCTTAGCTTTTATCGAACAGTTAAGCCGGTCTCGAAATTTGGGTTCTCTCCCCTTGGTGACTTTAGACCCTCCAACTACGCAACTGGCAAATCAAGTCAAAGGATTGTCGGTATTTCCCTGTTTAGCCACTAGCACTCCTGGCGACAGTGAAACTTCACCTACCGGGTTGGTACCAAGTGCTTTGTGGCAAGTGATTCAAGTTGCTGCTGGCATGAGTTGGAAGCCCAGCATTTTATTTGCAGACATTTCGACTTTACCCGATTTGCACTCCTCTTCTGGGGGGAACCCGACGGAAGAATTGGAACATTGCGATCGATCGACAAATGCCGAGATTCCCCTCCCCAATTCCCAGTTTTCTACTCCTAACTTTCAAGCTTTGATTCAGTACATCCACACCGCAGGATTTCGAGGGTCGATCGCTTCTTGCTGGACAGAAGTTTTGCAGCAGTTGCAATATCAAAGCGTTGACTTAGTTTTGCTGTGTTTGCGAGATGCCCCCTCAGAATCCCCCGCTATGTTGCAGGCGCTATCGAACCTGCGCCAAATGGCAGTAAAAGTGCCAATTTTAGTCTGGGATTATCGGTCTGCTGTAAATTCGGAATCCGAGGCGATCGACTTTCTACTGCAAGAAGTATCTGCCAAAATTTTGCCTTCTTCCTTATCGGCAGCACAATTATTAGACAAAATTCAACAGACTTTATTAACTCACTCCAATTCCTGAAAATGAAGCAATTACCAGGTTTTTAGTGAGGAATTCACTCCTCTCTAAACCTGTCAAGACTAACTATTATTTCTGAGTGAGAACAGAGTTGGGTAATTCTTTAACGGAAAACCGCGAAGCGTTATTTATTAACTCATTCAAGTTTCTAATAACTCATAATTTTGCCTATTTGTAGTGAGGTTCTCAATCGTCTATAAAACAGTGAAGAAAAACCGCTACCCTGAGTGTAAACATAATTTGAGAAATATTTAAATGAAAACCCCAAAGTGTTGCGAGTCAAGAAGCAATATCAAAACTCAAAAATATGAGTTATTATAGGCGATCGAGAAACCCTTATATTTTTTTCTGGGGCTGTACAGTGCCTAATCGCATTCCTTTAATATCTCTGCTACTCGCACTCGGTTTGTGGACAATGCCCGAGCCTGCTGTCGCACAGGCACTCCTGCCTTACACCCTGCAAATCGACTCGACCCAACTCGAACAAACAGCCTTGAGCCTTGCAGAAGAAGCTGTCCAGCTAGCCAGACTCCAGCAGTACCAACTAGCGGTACCCAGAGCCGAACTCGCCACACAGTTAGCCCCCAAGAATGCTCAAACTTGGACTTTGTTAGGCAGCTTGTACCTTCAAGTCGAGCAGTTTGACAAAGGTATTGAAGCTTTGGGGCAAGCTCAATCTCTGTCGCCAGAAAATCCATCAATTAAATTTGTCTTGGGAGAAGCTCACTTTCGGAAAGCGAACTACGAGAAAGCAGCCGAATATTTGCAAGCAGGGTTAAAGTTAAAACCCGACACTCCAGGTGCATTATTCGATTTAGGCAATGCTTTTTATAAGTTGAAGCGGTTCGATCAGGCGATCGCCCAGTACGAAAAAGCCTTTGCTTTAGAAAAAAACCTGTGGCCTGCTATTAACAATATCGGATTAGTCAAATACGAAATGGGAGATGTTGATAGCGCCATCAAACGCTGGGAACAGGCGATCGCCATCGACGACAAAGCAGCAGAAGCAATGCTAGCTCTAGCAGTAGCACTCTACGGCAAAGGCGACCAAGCAAAAGGCTTAGCGATGGGAGAAGCAGCTCTGAAACTCGACAAACGCTATGCTACCGTAGAATATCTCAAAGAAAACCTCTGGGGCGATCGTTTAATCGCAGATACCCAAAAGTTGCTAGCCACTCCTGAAATGAAAGCAGCACTGGCTAAAATTCAAGACGCCCCACCCCCTACCCAAATGTCGCCTTAATTGTAGTTAAGTTGGTAGTGAGGACTGAAGTCCTCAAAGCCTTTTTTAACGGATAACCAACTATCTTATTCAGGACTAAGACCAAAAAATAGTTGAATGCGCTATGGGTAGGGGTAAGGTGCGCGCACAGCGCACCCTACAGATAGAGTTTGTGCGTAAGTTCTATTATTGCCACGAAGCAGTCGCTGTCTTCAATTCTCCAATCTAAAATCTAAAATCTAAAATCTAAAATCGCATGACCCCTCTAAGCTGGACAGAATTAGAAGCCCTCACAGACTTTCAAATCGATCGCGTCAACGGGCCAACGAACGCCCAAGCCCGGTTGCGCCTGTTTGGTAAAACCGAATCGGATGTGCGAGTCATCCTCTACCGCGATAACCATGCTTGGTGTCCCTACTGCCAAAAAATCTGGCTGTGGCTGGAAGAAAAACAAATCCCCTACCGCATTGAGAAAGTTACTATGTTCTGCTATGGGGAAAAGGAAAGCTGGTACAAGCGCAAAGTGCCATCGGGAATGCTACCGGCGATCGAACTAGACGGCCGCATCATCACCGAAAGCGATGATATCTTAATCGCCCTGGAACGAGTCTATGGCCCCTTGGGTTTGGGCATGGAAAACCCCGCAGTAATACCCATGCGGCGGTTAGAGCGACTGCTGTTTAGAGCCTGGTGCTCTTGGCTGTGCTACCCAGCAAGTTCAGCCAAAGTAGAACAGCACAACCGCAACCAATTTATCAGCGTCGTCACCCAGGTAGAAAAGGCTCTCAGCAGCACTCCGGGGCCTTATTTCCTCGATGAATTTGGCACTGCGGATGTGATCTTTACGCCCTACGTCGAACGGATGAATGCCAGTCTTTACTACTACAAAGGCTACTCGATGCGGGAAGAAAACCCGCGCTTTGCTGACTGGTTTGCGGCGATGGAAACGCGCCCTACCTATCGCGGCACTCAAAGCGATTTTCACACCCACGTCCACGATTTACCGCCTCAGATGGGCGGGTGTTATGAAAACGGCGAACCTCAGATGCTTCTCAATAAAGCCCGCGTGGATAATGGGCCTTGGGCTGGACTGCCGGATGTGATGTATCCAGAACCGGAAACCTCGCGCGCTGAAGCACTTCATCGCGTCATTAAGCACCAGCGCAACATCGTTCGAGTCAATCCTGCCGATGACAACTTATTCGATGAGGCTTTGCGTTGTGCTTTAACTTTGATGATGACTGGCGAAGTTTGTACGCCGCCGACTGGTTCTGATGCGGCTTTGCGGTATTTGCGCGATCGGGTGAATGTGCCCCGGGATATGTCGATTTACGCGGCCAAGCGACTGAGGGAAGCTTTGGAGGAAACGGCGGCTTTGGTGGGTGATGGCCAAGGTTCTCCGATTCTGCTGAAGCATCGGCGAGATCAAGATCCGGCTAATTTTGTGTAGGATTCTGGGGCGATCAGAATCAGACGGAATGGGCGTTGCTGCTGCTCTACTTCATCAGCTTGCTATCTGCTCGATCGATGAAACTAAAGGTTGATGTGATTTTTAATCGGGTTCTGTTTGAAGAGGAGAATACTGGGCTGGTGGAGTTGGCGATCGCTCTTGAAGATGAGGTTGTCTATATTTTTAATCCTCGTCAACAGAGATGGAATACTCACTTTGTTTGGAATGCTGTGGAAGCGATCGGGTTAAGGGCGATCGGTCGAGCAAGAGTGCAAGCCCTTGATTTGAATAGGTCAACTATGTTGGCAATTCGGGCACAAGAGGAATTACGGGGTCGTCATGCTCCCCCGGAAGATATCAATCCCGTAGATACTGATTTGTAGGTACTTCTTTTGACTGAGGTTAGAATCAAGATGGCTTCAGAAGCGTGGGTATGAGTTTGGGGCGATCGCGTGTTAAATTAACTTTTGGGCTCATGGTTAGTGATGACTTTTTGGGTTAGAACGGAGCTAAACACACTCTAACTATTTTGCATTTTTTTTTAATCATTTATTAATCTGTGCCAGTTTATATTTAGCTGTGGCTGCTGAATCAATCTGATCGGTAATTTCAGCCAAATAATATAGCTTATCGCAAATCTCACTTGTAATTGCTCAACCCCCTTGACAAGAAGACGAGATAGACATTAGATAAAGGAATGGAAAAACTTCCCGACTTAAAAC